>NZ_BAAALT010000019.1:0-8623 GCF_039528515.1 Luedemannella flava | reverse complement strand
ACCGAGCTGGACGTGGAGAACGCCCGCACCGACTGGTACGAGGGCATCGTTAAGGACTGCCTGGCCGTGGCCCGCTGCAACGGCATCACGGTCTGGGGCGTGCGGGACTCCGACTCGTGGCGGTCCAACCAGAACCCGCTGCTGTTCGACGGCAACGGCAACAAGAAGGCCGCCTACACCGCGGTCCTCAACGCCCTCAACGGCGGCGCCGTGGTGACCAGCGGCCCGACCACCACCCGCCCGCCGACCAGCGCGGTCGTCACCACCCGCCCGCCGACCAGCGCGGTCGTCACCACCCGGCCGCCGACCAGCGCGGTCGTCACGACGGGTGGCGGCCAGTCCGGCACCTGCTCGGCGACGTACAAGCTGATCGGCTCGTGGCCGGGCGGCTTCCAGGGCGAGGTGACCGTCAAGAACAACGGTTCCAGCACGATCAACGGCTGGACCGTGCCGATGGGCCTGCCCAGCGGCGTGTCGATCTCCAGCCTCTGGAGCGGCGTGCAGTCCGCCAACAGCGGCAGCATCACCGTGAAGAACGCGCCCTACAACGGCACCGTCGCGGGCAACGGGTCGACGACGTTCGGCTTCGTCGCCAACGGCAGCAGCTCCACGGCCCCGACCGTGAGCTGCACCAGCCCGTGACGCAACCCTGAACCACCCGCTCCAACGACGGNCCCGCCCCCCCCTTCGGCGCGCTAGCGCAGCGCCGGCTTGACCGGGGCCGAGCCCGTCAGCACCGGCGTGGTCGAGGCCGTGGGCAGCCGGACCGTGACCTCCATGCCGCCGTCGGGCAGCGCCACCGCGGTCACCGTGCCGCCGTGGGCCTCGGCCACCGCCCGTACGATCGACAACCCCAGCCCGGAGCCGCGACCGCCGGTGCGCTCCCGGCCGCCGCGGCGGAACGGCTCGAACAGCCCCGGCACGTCGGTCTGCTCCACCTCGGGGCCCGTGTTGCCGACCACGAGCCAGGAGTGGGTCGCGTCGGCGCCGGTGCGCGCCCACAGGCGCCCGTGCAGGTAGTTGTAACGCACCGCGTTCTCGATCAGGTTGCCGGCGAGCCGGTCGAGCAGCCCCGGGTCGCCCACCACGGGCGCCGTCTCCAGCGACGTGTCGCGCTGCAGGCTGAGCCGGTCGATGTCGCGCGACACCGCCGACAGCGCCGTCGCCACCCCGTCGGAGAGGTCGGTGGGCATCTTGCGCGCCAGCCGCCGGCCCGCCTGCGCCTCGGTGCGCGCGAGCACCAGCAGCGCGTCGACGAGGGCGTTGGCCCGCTCGGACGCGTCGCGCACCACGGTGGCCATGCGTCGGTACTCCGCGACGTCGGCCTCCGGGTCGGCGAGGGTGACGTCGACCTCGGTGCGCATGACGGCGAGCGGGGTGCGCAGCTCGTGGGAGGCGTTGGCGACGAACCGCTTCTGGCTGTCGAACGCCGTGCGGATGCGGTCGAGCATCGCGTCGAACGTGTCGGCCAGCTCGGCCACCTCGTCGTCGGCGCCGGCGTAGCGGATGCGCTGGTCGAGCGTCTCGCCGGAGAGCCGCTGCGCGGTCGTGGTGACCTGCTGCAGGGGTCGCAGGGCCCGCCCGGCCACCACGTACGCCCCGGCGATGCCGACGAGGCTCACCGCGACGACCGCGACGAGCCCTTTCACCAGCAGGCCGTGGGTGATCGCGTCGGCGACCATCACCTGCCAGTCGTGCGCGTCGAGCGCCCGGCCGTCGGCGAGCACGACCCGCGACCCGGGGCTCAGCTCGGCCGTCGGGCCCAGCGCGTCGCCGACCAGCAGCCAGGACAGGACGAGCAGCAGCGCCGCGGCGCCGACCAGCAGGATGCCGTTGAGCAGGGTGAGGCGCAGCCGCAGTGTGGGCCGCACGCGGCGGCGCGCGGCGCGCGGGTCGTAGACGGTCATCCGGCGGCCGTTCGCGGCGAGGGGGCACGGTAGCCCGCGCCCACGACCGTCTCGATGACGGGCGGGTCGCCCAGCTTCTTACGCAACGTCATCACCGTGACACGCACGGTCGTCGTGAACGGGTCGGTGTTGGCGTCCCAGACCCGCTCCAGCAGCTCCTCGCTGGATACCACCCCGCCGCGGGCCTTGAGCAGCTCCTCCAGGACGCCGAACTCCTTGCGGGTCAGGTCCAGCGGCAGGCCGGCGCGGGTGACCGTGCGCTGCGCCTGGTCGAGCAGCAGGTCGCCGTGGATCAGGATCGGCGGGGCCTGCGGCGTCGCCCGCCGGCCGAGCGCGCGCACCCGCGCGACCAGTTCGTCGAAGGCGAACGGCTTGGGCAGGTAGTCGTCGGCGCCCAGCTGCAGGCCCTCGACCCGGTCGGCCACGGTGCCGCTCGCGGTCAGCATGAGGACCCGGGTCAGCGCCCCGGACGCCACCAGGTCGGCGCAGATCTGGTCGCCGTGCATCCCGGGCAGGTCCCGGTCGAGGACGACGACGTCGTAGCGCGTCACCATCGCCATCTCGTGACCCTCGGAACCGTCGTAGGCCACATCGACCGCGAGGCCCTCCCGACGCAGGCCGCGCACGATCGCGTCAGCCAGGCTCCGCTCGTCCTCCACCACCAGTACCCGCACGTCGCCCTCCCCTTGTCGCGCCCACGCTAGCCGGCGCTGCCAAGGGTTCGTCAACGGGTGAGAGCGCTTGTCAGCCCCGCAAGCGCCAGCTGCGCAACTGTCCGCCGTCGGCGCAGACGATGTGGGTGTCGTTGGCCCGACACCGGATGCCGGCCAGCACGGAGCCGACCTGACCCAGGTCGCGCACCGTGCCCGTGCCGAGGCCGAGCATGCCGAGCCGGGCCTCGCCGTCGTTGCTGACCAGGACCGACACGAGTTCGCTGCCGCGCTGGTCGCTGTCCACCACCCGCCAGCCGCCCTCGATGTCGTACGCCTGGCCGGTCGCGGCGTCCAGAGTCACCGGGGCGGTGCCGGCCAGCGCCGACAGGCGGCGCGTGACCACGTCCGTCGGGTGCAGCGCGACACCGGGCGCGTCCCACACGATCTCCCCCGTACGGGCGTCGATCGCCCAGGTGTGGTCCTCGGCCGTCATGCAGAGCAGCCGCCCGCACGGGGCCGGCCACGCGACCACGTTGGGCACGGGCACCTGCCACTTCACCGCCAGCCGGCGCATGTCCCAGCCGGTGACGATCGGGCCGTTGAGTGACCATGTGCTCACCGCGAGTACGGACGGGAACGCGAGAGCGTACGAGAAGTCCTGGTACGGCCCGATATTGGCGCGCGCCACCACCTTGCCGTTCGTAAGGTCCCACGACTGCGCGGAGCCGTCAGGGGCGACGACGACCATCTGCCGCGCGTCGGGGCCGCCCACGACCACCCCGTCGTCCCACGGCTGGACGCCCGGCAGCGCCCACGTCGAGCCGGGCTCGATGCGGCCCACCCAGCGGGTCTCGCCGGAGGCGAGGTCGACCGCGGTGACCCGGTGCGCCTGCACCCAGCCGTCCTCCCTGGCGTCGATCTCCGCCGAGGTGGTCGACGGCTCACGGTCGATCATGATGGCCACCGTGCCGGCGATGTAGGCCAGCGGCACCGCCGCCACCGGATAGGCCACGAGACGCCGACCCGCCTCCTGGGTCGCCACCCGGGTCGCCGCGGGCGTGCCCGGGCTGGGCGGGAACCGGGTCACGACGTTCACCGCGCTGGCGTAGTACGCGTCCGCGAGCGGTCCCTCGATGCGCAGGCTCCACCGGATCAGGCCCCGGTCGAGGCTGCGGGCAACGAGGCGCAACTGCCCGGCGTCGTCGGTGACGGCGTACACGGTGTCGTCGGTGACGCCGAAGAAGGTGTGGAACGCGGTGCTCCGCCAGGCCAGGGTGAGCGACTCCGAGCCCGAGGTCGCCGGACCCGTCAGCGTGGCGACGACCGCCAGCACCACCAGCAGGAACGCACCCACGCGCGGGACCCGCCCCTGGGTCTGCGGGGGCAAGGGCTCCCACGGCGTGGAGATGTCTAACTCGATGACCCGCGACGGCTGCACTGGACCTCCCGTGCTGACGAGTCTCCGGGAGGCGGTCCGGTTTCACCAATCTTTCGCGACTGTTACGACGCCTGGGAGTCGTTCCAGTTCATCCGGGTGAGCAGGGCGCGCGCCTCGTCGGCCTGGTCAGCGGCCACGCTGATGCCGTACTCGCTCGCGACCAGGGACTTCACGGACGAGAAGTCGCGCTGGCCGCGGGTCGCCGCGTGGCCGACCCCGCCGAAGATCGCGCCCCACACGACGCCGATGAGCACGGCCGCGAGCAGCACCGCCCACCAGGACGACCCCGTGGTGAAGATGCTCAGCAGCAGGCCGACGAACAGGCCGAACCAGCCGCCCGACAACGCGCCGGCCAGGGCCGCCCGGCCCGTGGTGAGCCGGCCCAGGACGTTCTCGACGAGCTTGACGTCGGTGCCCACGATCGAGACCTGGTCGACAGGGAACCCGTTGTCGGACAGGTAGTCCACGGCGCGCTGGGCGGCCGCGTACTCGGTGTAGGTGGCGACGGTGACGGAATCCGCCTGAGTCGGGGTGGTCATGCCGCCACCCCGCTTCGCGAGGCGTCACCATGACTCTGGCCGACAATGATGATGCACTCGCTTCGCTCGGTCATGCTGCGCGCTCCCTGACAAGTGGGTCGACGATCTCCATTGTGTACCCGTCGAGCGGCGCGCCAATCGTCAGGTCGACGCGGGTGTCTTCTCCGGCAGGGTCGCGGCCCAGCCGGTGATCCGGCGGGCCAGCTCGGGGGCGGTCAGGCCCAGGTCGGCGAGCAGCTCGGCGCGGGTGCCGTGCGGGTGCCAGCCGGGCTCCACGCCGATCTCGCGGACCGGAACCTCGACGGCCTCGTCGCTGAGCAGCTGGGAGACCGCGCCGCCGACGCCGCCCGTGCGGACGCCGTCCTCGAGGACCACGACGAGGCGGTGCTCGGCGGCCAGGCCGACGATCTCCGTCGGCACGGGGCGCACCCAGCGCGGGTCCACCACCGTCACGCCGTAACCCTGCGCGCGCAGCCGCTCGGCCACGTCCACGCCCAGCTGGGCGAACGAGCCGACCGCCACGACGAGGATGTCGCCCCGCTCGTCCTCGGTGAGCACGTCGACCACGCCGACCCGGCGCACGGCCGGCAACGGGGCGGGCACCGAACCGGTCGGGAACCGGACGATCGTGGGCCCGTCGTCGATCGCGACGGCCTCGCGCAGCTCCTGGCGCAGGGTGGCCTCGTCGCGCGGCGCGGCGATGCGCAGGCCCGGCACGACGCCGAAGACCGACAGGTCCCAGATGCCGTAGTGCGACGGGCCGTCGGGCCCGGTGATGCCGGCCCGGTCGAGCACGAACGTCACGGGCAGACGGTGCATCGCGACGTCGAGCAGCACCTGGTCGAACGCCCGGTTGAGGAACGTCGCGTAGATCGCCACGACGGGGTGCATGCCGCCCAGCGCGAGGCCCGCCGCCGAGGTGGTGGCGTGCTGCTCGGCGATGCCGACGTCGAACGCCCGCTCGGGGTAGGCGGCGGCGAGCGTGGAGATGCCGGTCGAGTCGCCCATGGCGGCGGTGATGCCGACGATGTCGGGCCGCTCGTGGGCCAGCTCCACCAGCTCCTCGCCGAACACGGCGGTCCACTTCACGGCCGGCTTGGCCATCGTCTTGCCGGTGGCCGGGTCGAACGCGCTCGACGGGCTGTGCATGTGGTCGGCCTGGTCGTCCTCGGCCGGCTGGTAACCGTAGCCCTTGCGGGTCACCGCGTGCACGATCACCGGGCCGCCGAAGCGCTTGGCCTGCTCCAGGGCGTCCTCGACGGCGCCGAGGTCGTGGCCGTCGACCGGCCCGACGTACTTGAGGCCGAGATCCTCGAACATCGCCTGCGGGGCGACGGCGTCCTTGATGCCCTTCTTGACCGCGTGCAACACCTCGAAGAGCGGAGGACCGACCAGCGGCGTGCGCCCGAGCGACTCCTTGATGACGTCGAGGGTCTTCTCGTAGCTCGGGTTGAGCCGCAGCTTGGTCAGGTGGCTGGCCAGGCCGCCGATCGTCGGCGCGTACGAGCGGCCGTTGTCGTTGACGACGATGACCAGGGGGTTGTCCGTGGCGGCGATGTTGTTGAGCGCCTCCCAGCACATGCCGCCGGTCAGGGCGCCGTCGCCGACGACCGCCACCACGTGGCGGCGCTCGCCGCGCAGGGCGAAGGCCTTGGCCATGCCGTCCGCGTACGACAGCGCGGTCGAGGCGTGGCAGTTCTCGATGACGTCGTGCTCGCTCTCGGCCTGGTTGGGGTAGCCCGTGAGGCCACCGCGCTGGCGGAGCCGGTCGAACCCGGCCACCCGACCGGTAACGATCTTGTGCACGTACGCCTGGTGGCCCGTGTCGAACAGGAGCCGGTCGCGCGGGGAGTCGAAGACGCGGTGCAGGGCGAGGGTCAGCTCGACCACGCCCAGGTTGGGGCCGATGTGCCCGCCCGTGCGGGCGACCTTCTCGACCAGGAAGTCGCGGATCTCGGCCGCGAGCATGGTCAACTCGTCCCGGCTGAGCCCGCGCAGGTCAGAAGGTGCGTTGATCGAGTCGAGCAGCCCCGAGCGGGGACGGCCCGACGACACGATGTTCTCCTCGTGCGTGCTCATGACCGGCCAGTCTATCCGGATCGCGCTTGCGGGCCAGTCACGCGCGCTCTCCTTCACAGTGTCTCCACCTGGTCGCCACACGCCCGTGATCTGCGCCACTGCCGCGGACCTGACAGAGTGTCCACGTGCCCACCACCAGCCTGCCCCGGGTCGCCCTCAGCCGCCGTGGCCTGCCGGGGAACCCGGCGGCCACGCTCGCGCCGCACGCCGAGGTGCTCGAGTGGCCCCACGAACGCCCGCCGGGCCCGGCTGAGCTGCGCGAACTCGCCGCCGACTGCGACGGGCTGATGTGCTGGATCGGCGACCGGATCGACGCCGAGCTGCTGGCAGGCGCCCCGCGGCTGCGCGTCGTGGGCCTGGCCAGCGCCGGCTACGACGCGGTCGACCTGGCCGCCGTCCGGGCGGCGGGCGTCGTGGTCACGAACGTTCCGGGCGTACTCCACGAAACCACCGCGGACCTGGCGTTCGCCCTGATGCTGATGGCCCGGCGGCGCCTCGGCGCCGCGGTCGACGCCATGCGCGCCGGCGGGTGGACCGACAACCGGATGGACGGGTTCCTCGGGCTCGACGTCACGGGCGCCACCCTCGGCATCGTCGGCTTCGGGCAGATCGGACAGGCCGTCGCCCGCCGGGCCCAGGGCTTCGGCATGCGGGTGATCCACCACGGCGGCCGCTCCAGCGGCGCGGGCCTGTCCCGCCGCGTAGACCTGGACGACCTGCTCCAGACCGCGGACGTGGTGACCCTGCACGTGCCGCTCACGGACGAGACCCGTGGGCTCATCGGCGCCCGCGAGCTGGCGCTGATGAAGCCGACCGCCACCTTGATCAACACAGCCCGGGGCGGGATCGTCGACGAGGCCGCGCTGGCCGACGCGCTGCGGGCCGGGCGGCTGCACTCGGCGGGGCTCGACGTGATGACGGACGAGCCGCGCCGCGACCCCGCCGACCCGCTGTTCGGCGTGCCCAACCTCGTCGTGCTGCCGCACGTGGGCTCGGCCACCGAGGCGACCCGGGCCCGGATGACCGACCACGCGGCCCGCAACATCATCGCGGTCCTGTCGGGCGGGCCCGCGCTCACGCCCGTCCCGGGGACGGTCACCGCGCGACGACCCGCAGCGGGAGCGACATCAGGCCCCGGATGACGAAGCCCGGCCGCCGACGCGGGTCGCCGGCGAGCTCCAGCGCGGGCGCGTGCCGCAGCAGCGCCGCGAAGGACTCCACCAGTTCCAGCCGCGCGAGCGGCGCGCCGAGACAGTAGTGCACCCCCGCCCCGAACGAGAGGTGCGGGTTCGCCACCCGCCCCACGTCCAGCCGGTCCGGATCGGCGAACACGGCCGGATCCCGGTTGGCGGACCCGAACAGCAGCCCCACCCGCGACCCGGGCGGCACGACCGCCTCCCCGACGACCACGTCCTCGTAGGCCCACCGCGAGAACAGCTGCAGCGGCGTGTCGAACCGCATCAGCTCCTCCACCGCGCCCGGCACCAGCGCCGGCTCGGCCCGCAGCCGGGCGAGCTGGTCGGGATGGCGCAACAGGGCGAGCCACCCGTTCGCGGTCACGTTGACGGTCGCCTCGTGGCCGGCGTTGAGCAGCAGGATGCATGTGCCGACCAGCTCGTCCTCCGTGAGCCGCTCCCCCGCGTCGACCACCGCGCCCAACGCGCTGATCAGGTCGTCGCGGGGCGCGGCACGCCGGATCCGGGCCAGCTCCCGCAGGTAGGCGGAGAACTCCTCGCTCGCCCGCACCGCCCGCGCCGCGGCGTCCGGTGCCGGATCGAGCTCGAACATGGCGCAGATGTCCGCCGACCACGGCCGCAACAAACCAAGATCTTCATCTGGTACCCCCAGGAGCGCCCCGATGACGGCCACGGGCAGCGGCTCGGCGTAGTCCGCGAAGAGGTCCCCGCCGCCGGCCGCGACGAACGCCGCCGCGAGCGCGTCCGCGAGCGCGCGCACGGTCGGCCGCAACGCCGCGACCCGCGCGGGCGTGAACGCCCGCGACACGAG
>NZ_BAAALT010000018.1:0-6360 GCF_039528515.1 Luedemannella flava | reverse complement strand
GGCCGTGGCCGCCGCCGGGGCCGCGCTGGCCGCCGAAGCCGCGCGGGCCTTCGCCGCGGCCGCCCCACGGCTCCACGCGGTGCGGGCGGGGGTCACCGCGACGCTCCATCCTGTCGTCGTGACCGTGGTGCACGAGCGACACGACGAGGGCGCCGAAGGCGGTGACGCCCGCGCCCAGGAAGCAGCCCACCAGCAGCACGCCCACCATCGCGACCAGCGGGAACCGGCGCTGGTGCCAACGTGCGGTGGGGCGCGACGCACGTTCGGTGGCCGGAACCGGCGCGGGGTTGTCGTCCGGGGCGGTGGTCGGTTCGGTCATGGGGGTGCTCCGAAATCTGGCACGGCGGTGAGGGTTACCGCTCAACGATCACCAGAGTGAGGCGTCCGACCGCGTCCGCCAAGTCCTGGCGACGAATTACCAGGGACCTCCCAGGCCGCAGTCGCCGGTGCATCGACGTGCCGAAGTCCCGACACCGATGCCAGCCAGGTCATTCAGGAGTCGAGCTAGAAAATGGTACATACCGAACAAACACGATCTTGCGGATCATTGGTGAGCCTCCTAAAGTCCGCCCGCGGCCGGCCGAACGGACCGGTCGGAGGTAGCGACCACATGCTTTCGCTTGTTGATCGGCTTGGACCAAAAGTCCAGATGGCGATCCTGATGTTGCTCGTCATCGGCTCGTTCGTCACGCTCGCCGTGGTCGGACACACCACGGCCGCCAGCCTGGCCGAGGCCCTGCCCATGGACTCGGACGGCCGCGCGAGCCTGGGGCTCGCCGCGACCATCGCGCTCTGGCTGCCCGTGGCGGCCCTGCCGATCACCCTGGGGTTCCTCATCACGGCGTTCCTGTACACCGTGAAGGCCCTGCGGTACGCCACCAACGTGCTGCGGCGCGCCTCCGCCGGGGACCTGAGCCAGCGCATGCACGTACGCGGCTCGGACGAACTGGCCGACCTGTCGAGCGGGTTCAACGTCATGATGGACAACCTCGAGGCGACCGTCTCCGGCCTGCACTGCGCGTCATCCAAGCTCACCACGGCCGCCACCGCCCTGGAGTCGGCGAACACCTCCATGACCACGGCCGTCGAGTCCACCATGGGCCAGCTCGCCGAGGTCTCGTCGGCGACCACGCGGGTGGCCGGCGACGTCACGGAGATCGCCGCGGGCGCTGCCCAGATGCGCGCCTCCATCGCCTCGATCGACGCCAACGCCGCCTCGGTCTCCGACGCGGCCGCCGCCGCGGTCACCAGCGCCGGCGAGGTCGAGGCCAGCGTCGACCGGCTGCGCGAGTCCAGCGTCTCCGTCGGCGAGGTCATCCAGACCATCACCGAGATCGCCGCGCAGACGAACCTGCTCGCCCTCAACGCCACCATCGAGGCAGCCCGGGCCGGCGACGCCGGCCGCGGCTTCGCCGTCGTGGCGGGCGAGGTCAAGGACCTGGCCCAGGCCACCGCCCGGGCGACGCACCAGATCACCGAGCAGATCGAGAGCATCCAGGCCGACACCGCCGTGGCGGTCCGCGTGGTGAACGAGTTCGGCGAGGTCATCGACTCGATCGCCAACCACCAGACGGCCATGGCCAGCGCCGTGCGCGGGCAGACGGACGCGACCGTCACCATGGCCGACAGCGCCGAATCGGTGCGCGGCGCGTCCACCGAGATCATGAACACCGTCAGCGGCCTGGTGGCCGCCGGCGCCCGCGCCCGGCGCGCCACGATGGACGCCCGGCACGCGGCCGACGAGATCGCCTCGACCGCCGCGCACCTGGTCGACCTGACCACCGCCTTCTCCGTCACCGCAGAACAGGCCAAGTGACCATGCACAGGATCTCTGACGCGATCGCGCCCCGCTACCGGCTCTACCTGGGCCTGGCCATGGTCATGATTACCTACGTCACGCTGGCCGTGGTGCTGCGACTGGCGGTCGGCGCCGCCGCCGACGAGTTCGCCACCGGCACGCCCGAACGGGCCCGGCTCGACACCCTCGGCGTGCTCGCGATCTGGATCCCGGCCGTGTGTCTGCCGTTGGCCGCGTTTCTCGCCTTCATGACCGTGCGCTTCATCAACCGCATGTTGTCGCACGCGTCGGAGGTCATGCAGGCCGCGGCCAACGGTGACCTGGACACGCGCATGACCGCCTTCGGCCGGTCCGAACAGCGCCACCTCGCCGAGGCGTTCAACACCATGATGGACAACGTCCGGACGACCGTGACGGGCATCCGCACCGCCGCCGAGCAGTCGCGCGCGTCCGCCGCCGCGTCGACTGCCGCGTACGCGACGATGGCCGGCACCGTGCAGACCACGGCCGCGGAACTGACCGCGATCTCCGCGTCGGCCAACCACGTGACCGGCGACATCGGCGAGATCGCGAGCGGCACCGAACAGATCCGCACCGCGATCAGCGAGGTCGACGCCCGCGCCAGCCAGGTCACCACCGCCGCGCGGGAGGCCGTCGGCGGCGCGACCGAGGCGGCCGCCAGCGTGGACCGGCTGCGTGAGTCCAGCCGACGCATCGGCGACGTCATCCGCACCATCACCGCCGTCGCCGAGCAGACGAACCTGCTCGCCCTCAACGCCACCATCGAGGCGGCCCGGGCGGGCGAGGCCGGCAAGGGGTTCGCCATCGTTGCCGGCGAGATCAAGGACCTGGCCCGGGAGACCGCGCAGGCCACGGAGGAGATCATCCGCCGGGTCGAGGGCATCCAGGCCGACGCCGACCGCGCGGTGCGCCTCGTCGGCGGGTTCACCGAGATGATCGAGTCGATCGCGAGCCACCAGACCAGCATCGCCAACGCGGTGAGCGAGCAGGGCACCGCGACCACCGCGATGGCCCACGGCGCGGGCGCCGTGCGGCTGAACGCCGTCGAGATCGCGCGGGCGATCGATGAGGTGGCCGCCGTCGCGGACGGTGCGCAGGCCGCCGCCGAGCAGGCCGAACGCGCCGCCGACGAGGTCGCCGCGATCGCGGCGCAGCTCACGGAGCTCGCGAGCGGCAACGCCGCGCGGTCGACGGCCAACGCGTAGCACGTCCACAAGCGGTGGGGCCCGGCGCGTTCGCGCCGGGCCGGCCACACGGCACCTGCCCACTGCACCGGGCCGACCCCTGACCCCGCTCAGCAGACCCCCGTTCAGCCGGGCCCCGTCGCCGGAACCCCTGGCTGAGCACCGTTACCCCTGTCAATCTAGGTAGCGCCGCTATACGGACGCTATGCGTTCGGGCAACCCGCCCAACTAACCGGTGGACGCCGCCACTACGTTGAGGCCGTGGGCTTCACTGTGCTGGGACCGGTGGCGCTGGTCAGCAACGGCGATCGGCACACCGTCGCCCGGGCACAGAGCCGCGGTCTGCTCGCATTGCTCCTGTTGGAGGCGGGCCGGGCCGTCTCGCTGCCGACGATCGTCGAGGCACTGTGGGGCGGGGCCGCGCCGCCCACCGCCAAATCCCAGGTGCAGATGGCGGTGCACGCGATCCGGCGGATGCTCAGCGCCGCCGACGCCACGGCGACCCTCGACAGTGGATCGTTCGGCTACCGGCTCGTGGTCGACGCCGACGACGTCGACCTGGGCCGCTTCGACCGGTGCGTGACGCAGGCCCAGCGGGTCGCCGACCGGGGCGACGACGGCCAGGCGGCCGCGCTGCTGCGCCAGGGCCTCGCGCTGTGGCAGGGCGAACCGCTGGCCGACGCGGGCGGCGCCTTCGTCGACGCGGCCCGCGCCCGGCTCACCGACCGCCGCCTCGCCGTCGTAGCCGACCTCGCGGACATCGAGCTGCGGGCCGGTCACCACGAACCGCTCATCGACCACCTGACGGACCTGGTGCGCGCGTACCCGATGCGGGAGGCGCTGCGGGCCCGGCTGATGCTCGCCCTCTACCGGGGCGGCCGGCAGGTCGAGGCGCTGCAGAGCTACCGCGACTACCGCGCGCTCCTCGCCGACGAGGAGGGCCTGGAGCCCGGTCCCGAGCTGACCGAGATGCAGCTGTCCATCCTGCGCGGCGACACGCGGCTGGCCGGCACGACGCCTCCGCCCACCCCGGTGGCGGACCGGCTCGTGGCGGCNCGGCACGCCGCCCCCGCCCACCCCGGTGGCGACCCGGCCCGTGGCGGCGGCCGTCGCCGTGCCGGCACAGCTGCCGGCCGACGTCAGCGCGTTCACCGGCCGGCGCGAGCACCTCGGCCAGCTCGACGCCGCCCGCGGCCGTGCCGTCGGGCAGCCCGGCGCCGTGGTCATCACGGCCGTCGTCGGCACCGCGGGCGTGGGCAAGACGGCCCTCGCGGTGCACTGGGCGCACGCCAACCGGGGGCACTTCCCCGACGGTCAGCTCAGCCTCGACCTGCGCGGCTTCGCGCCGGGCAGCGCGCCGCTGCGCCCGCTCGACGCGCTCGCCCGGATGCTCGACGCGCTCGGCGTACGGCCGGAACGGGTGCCGGCCGAAGTGGACCAGGCCGCCAGCCTGTTCCGCACGGTCACGGCCGAGCGGCGCCTGCTCGTGCTGCTCGACAACGCCCGCGACGCCGACCAGATCCGGCCCCTGCTGCCGGGAGGGCCCGGTTGCCTGGTCATCGTGACCAGCCGCGACCACCTGGCGGGCCTCGTCGCCCGCGACGGCGCCGCCCGCGTGGCCGTCGACGTGCTCAGCGCGGACGAGGCGGCGTCGCTGCTGGTCACGCTGCTGGGCGCGAACCGGGTCACCGCCGAGCCGGCGGCTGCCGCCGAGTTGGCCGAGCTGTGCTCGTACCTCCCGCTGGCGCTGCGCATCGCGGCCGCCAACCTGACCGTGCAGGGGTACGCGACGATCGCCGCGTACGTCGCCTCGCTGCGCCTGCGCGACCGGATGGGCGAGCTGGACATCCAGGGCGACCCGCACGTGGGCGTACGGGCGGCGTTCGACCTGTCGTACGAGGCGCAGTCGCCGGCCGCCCGACGGCTGTTCCGGCTCATGAGCCGGGTGCCCGGCGCCGACCTCGACGCGGCCGCCGCCTCCGCGCTGCTCGGGTCCGACGCCACCGCGCTGCTCGACGACCTGGTCCGCACCCACCTGGTGCAGCGCGTCGGGCCGGACCGCTACGGCTGCCACGACCTGCTGCGCCGCTACGCCGCCGAGCGCAGCGCCCGGGAGGACCCGGCGCCCGCGCGCGCGGCGGCGTCCGACCGTCTCTACGCGCACTACCTGCGCCACTGCGCGGCCGCCGCCACGATGCTGTACCCGCAGACCGTGCGGCTGCCCGACCCCGACGACCCGACCGCGCCGCACGTGGCGTTCGCCGACGACACGGAGGCGTCGGCGTGGCTCGCGGCCGAGTCGGCCAACCTCGCGGCCGCCATCGTGCACACCGCGCAGGACGGCCCCGGCGAGATCGCCTGGCGCCTGGCGGACGCGCTGCGGGGCTACTACTGGCTGACCATGCGCATGGTGGACTGGCAACGCTCCGCGCGGATCGCGCTCACCACGGCCGAGGCGGCCGGCGACCCGATGGCGGAGGCGGCGGCCCGGCTCAGCCTCGGCCACATGTACGGCCTGCGCGGACAGCTCGCCGACGCGATCCGGGAGGGCGAGCGGGCGCTGGCGCTCAGCGTCGGGTGCGGGTGGCTGGCCGGCCAGGCGGGGGCCACCGGCTACCTGGGCATCGCGCTGTGGCAGTCGGGCCAGCCCGACGCGGCGATCACCCAGCTCACCCGGAGTCTGGAGCTCAGCCGTCAGCTCGGCAACGGGCCGATGGAGGCGGTGCTCGTGGGCAACCTCGGCGCGGCGTACACCGAGTTGGGCCGGCTGCGCGACGCGCTGGAGCAGCAGCACCGGTCCCTCGCGCTGGCCCGCAGGATGGGCTCGCGCAGCGCCGAGGCGGTGACCCTGGTCAACGTCGGCCAGACGCTGCGCGACCTGGGCGACCCCGCGCAGGCCCGGGAGTACGTGGCGCAGGGCCTGGCGATCCACCGGGAGATCGGCAGCCGGCACGGGGAGGTGTCCGCGCTGCGGTGCCTGAGCGAGGTGGCCCTGGACAGCGGCGACCTGGACACCGCCCGCCAGCTCGCCCAGGCGGCGATCGATCTGGCCCGCGAGACGAACCACCGCCGCCAGCTCGCGATCGCGATCGAGACGCTCGCCGACGTCGACCGCGCCGACGGGACGCCCACGCGGGCCATCGAGCGCGGCGCGGAGGCGCTGGACCTGGTCCGCCAGGCCAACGACAACCCGGTCGAGGCGTACCTGCTCATCGGGCTGTCCGAGGCGCACGCCGATCTCGGCGACCACGAGACGGCGTACGCGCAGGCCGACCGGGCCGTCGCGCTCGGCGAGGCGGGCCGCTACACGTCGATCGCCGGGCGGGCGCTGACCGCGCGGGCGCGGGCGGGCCTCCT
>NZ_BAAALT010000017.1:0-11986 GCF_039528515.1 Luedemannella flava | reverse complement strand
GGGTGGATCGGGGTTATGGAGGTAGCGTGGCCGACCGCTGCTTCGCCTGTTGTGCCCCGTTGGCGAGGCCGAGCCCCGCTCCCTCACCACATGTGCACAGTTGGCGAGGCTGCGGGCCGCGGAGCCCGCTACATGTGCACAGTTGGCGAGGCCGCGGGCCGTCTCCCTCACCACATGTGCACAGTTGGCGAGGCAGCGGGCCGCGGAGCCCACCACATGTNGAGGGCCGCGGAGCCCGCTACATGTGCACAGTTGGCGAGGCCGCGGGCCGTCTCCCTCACCACATGTGCACAGTTGGCGAGGCTGCGGGCCGCGGAGCCCGCTACATGTGCACAGTTGGCGAGGCTGCGGGCGGCGGAGCCCACCACATGTGCACAGGTGGCGAGGCCACGGGCCGTCTCCCTCACCACATGTGCACAGTTGGCGGGGTTGGCCCCCGGCACTCGCTACCCGTGCACCGTTGACGAGCGCCGTTGGAGTGTCCGACCGAGGTCGTGGCCGCACCGGGTCCGGGCCGACCCGCCACCGCCGCGACCCTCGCGGGCCGCCCAGGCGGCCACGCCCACGTTTGGACCGTTACGCAGGCAATTTCGCGCTGAGTTCCAGGCGTAACGGCCCAAACGTCAGCGGGTCTCACGCGGTCGNCCGACCCGCCACCGCCGCGACCCTCGCGGGCCGCCCAGGCAGCCACGCCCACGTTTGGACCCTTACGCAGGCAATTTCGCGCTGAGTTCCAGGCGTGACGGCCCAAACGTCAGCGGGTCCCACGCGGTCGCGGTGACAGAATGTCCGGGCAGGAGTGCGAAAGTCGAGCGGCCGCTGTGCCGGCCAACGGATCCATACTCCGCGTGGGATGCGGTCAGCGGCGGGCGGCGGCAGCGGCGAAGAGGGCCTCGCCCATCGCGTCGACGGGGGCCGTGACGCCGGTGAACAGCTCGAACTGGCCGACCGCCTGGGCGAGCAGCAGGTCCAGGCCGGACACGACGCGCACGCCGGCGGCCTGCGCGGCGGCCGCGAGCGGGGTGGGCCACGGGTCGTAGATCGCGTCGAAGAGCACGGTGGCCGCGGTCCATCCGATCGCGGGGGCCAGCGGGTCGGCCACGCCCTTGGGCACGGTGGAGATCACGATGTCGGCATCGCCCACGCCCAGCGGGTCGTCGGCGGTCGGCCAGGGGGCGCCGCCCACGGCGACGCCCAGCTCCTTGCCGAGGGTCTCCAGGTCGGCGACCGCCTCGGGGCGGCGGGCGTGCACGGTGACCTCGGCCGCGCCCAGNGGCGGTGACAGAATGTCCGGGCAGGAGTGCGAAAGTCGAGTGCCCGCTATCCCGGCCTTCCATCCAAGATCCGGCGGTCGTGGGGGCGGTCGATCGCGACTTCGGCGCGGTGATCGCCACGGTGGCGGAGATCGCCAGCTGGTGTGCGGGATCCTCAGCACGCCGGCACGGGCCTGCGCTGCGAATCGTGCTCATGGGGCGGGTCCCAATGTGATTCGCGGCTGGCCAGCGCCGCACGGTACTCTGTCGACTCGAACGCCGACGGCCGCACCGGCCACGATCGGGCGATTCGGGCGCGTAGCTCAGCGGGAGAGCATCCGCCTTACAAGCGGAGGGTCGCAGGTTCGAAACCTGCCGCGCCCACCACAGTTGGCCAGCGCGCGAACCACCTCCACGGTGCCGGCGTGGTGGGGGAGCTACCGGCCGCCGCCGGTGGGGAGACGGATGGCCGGGGACCGGCCGATCATGACTTCCCGGGTGGCCGTACTTCTGGGGACCTTGACGACGGCGTCGAGCCAGAACACGTAGCTGGTGCCCGGGCGCAACCCGGTGATCGTGGCGCTGACCAGCCCGCAGCCCTTGAGCGGCGGCACGGTGATCCAGTTCAGCGGGGGTTCCGCGCTGCCGGCCAGATCCTGTAGCACGGCGGCGACGCGGTACGCCGTGACGGACGACTCGCCGGAGTTCTCCCAGCTCAAGACGGCCGAAGTCGCACTCGGTCGGACGGCGGGCGCGCTGAACGTGCCGGCCCGGATCTGGCCCGCGCACCGGGGGGTCGCCTCGGTCGCGGTCCGCGCCGGGGCGTTCGCGGACGGCAGCGGGGGCAGGGTTAGGTCCGGCGTCGGGGCGGCACCCTGGGCACTCGGCGCGGGCGAGGGCCGGGGGCTGCCCTTCCGGTAGATCTGCCATGTCGGCCCGGGCGCATCGGGTGTGCTGATCTCCGCGGCGGCGGTGTCGGTCTTGGTCAGGTCGATCATGGTGCACCCGGCCATCAGCGCGGCCACGGTCACCGCGACGCCGGCAGTGGCTGCCAGGCGGCGGCGTCCGTTCGGGGAAACGGGTCGACGGGCGGAACGCATATTCGCCCAGATCGGCGGCTCGGCGGCACAGTTGAGGTAATTGACCAACTGAACGCCCACGGCCGCGGCGCCGCGCCAGCGTCCGGACCACGCCCCGGCGGTCGTCGCACGCGAGCACAGTGGCCCGCTACCGCGCAGCCGGTCATCTGATCAGCGTCGGTGCCGACCGCCCGGCCGGCTCTACAGTGGATCGGTGGATGAACTGCGTCGCGCCGCTGAGCTGGCCGCCGAACACCTCGCGGGCGTCGTCGACCGGCCCGTATGGCAGCCGGTGCCCGCCGGCGCCCGGGCCTGGCTCGCCGACCAGGCCCTGCCGGACCGGGGCCGGCCGCTCGACGCGCTGCTCGACGACATCCGCGACCACGTGATGCCGTACCCCATGGGGAACGGTCACCCACGGTTCTTCGGCTGGGTGAACTCGCCCCCGTCGCCCGCCGGAGTAGCCGCCGCGCCGCTCGCGGCCGCGCTCAACCCCAGCTGCGCGGGTGGGGATCATGCGGGGGTACTCCTGGAGCACACCGTCGTCCGGTGGCTCGCCGAGCTCGTCGGGTTCCCGGGCGACGGGCTGCTGACCAGCGGCGCGTCCATCGCCACGATCATCGCGGTGGCGGCGGCCCGCCAGGCCGGCGCCCGCCGCGACGGCTGGGACCCGCGCGAGGACGGCCTGTGGGGTCGCCCGCCCATGGTCGTCTACGTCTCCGCCGAGGGCCACAGCTGCCTGCGCAAGGCCGTCGAGCTGCTCGGTCTGGGCGCCCGCGGCCTGCGGGTGGTGCCGGTGGACAGTGGGTTCCGCATGGACGTCACGGCCCTGCGCCGAGCTATCGAGGAGGATCGCCGCGACGGTCTGCGCCCGCTGT
Source organism: Luedemannella flava (assembly GCF_039528515.1). NCBI lineage: Bacteria > Bacillati > Actinomycetota > Actinomycetes > Micromonosporales > Micromonosporaceae > Luedemannella > Luedemannella flava. The sequence continues at coordinate 8,776 of NZ_BAAALT010000017.1, read as the reverse complement.
GCGTGGCCGCCAGCGCGGGCACCGTCAACACCGGCGCGATCGATCCACTGTCCGCGATCGCCGACCTCACCGACGAGTACGGCCTGTGGTTCCACGTCGACGGCGCCTACGGCGCGCTGGGGGCGGTCGTCGAGCCGGCCTTGTTCGCCGGGCTGGAACGCGCCGACTCGCTCGTGCTGGATCCGCACAAGTGGCTCGGCGTGCCGGTCGACTGCGGGTGCGTGCTGCTGCGCGACCGGTCGACGGCCCGCGACGCGTTCAGCCTGGTGCCGGCGTACCTGCGCGACGAGGGCGCCGGCGACTTCGGCTGGTTCTCCGAGTACGGGCCGGAGCAGACCCGGCCGCTGCGGGCGCTCAAGGCGTGGGCCACCATCGCGCACCTCGGCGCGGACGGCGTCGCGCGCCTGGTGGCGGGGACTTCCCGCATGGCCCACAAGCTGGCCGAAATGATCGACGAGGCGGACGACTTCGAGCGGCTCGCGCCGGTGACCACGTCGGTGGTGGCGTTCCGCTACCGCCCGAACGGCACCACCGATCTCGACGCGCTCAACCGGGCCATTCCCGCGGCAGTGCAGCGTCGCGGGCGCGCCTTCCTGACGGGGACCCGCCTCGGCAACGTCGAGGCTCTGCGCGCCTGCGTGCTCAGTCCGGCCACGACAAGCGCCGACCTGGGCGTACTCCTGAATGAGATCCGTGAGGTGGCGGCGTGAGCGTGACCCATCTTGTGGTTGACCTCGGCGGGGTGCTGTTCCGGTTCGATCACGCCAAGCGGCTCGACGTGCTGGCCGGCGTGTTCGGGCTGCCGGCCGGGCGGGTCCACGAGCTGCTGTGGGAGTCGGGGTTCAGCGCCGACTGCGACTCCGGGCGGTACGCGTCGGCGGCGCGGGTGCGGGCGCGGATCCGGGCGCTCGTCGGGTTCGACGGCGGCGACGCCGAGCTGGACGAGGCGTGGTGCTCGGCGTTCGAGCCGGACCCGGCGGTGCTGGCGACGGTCGTGGGTGGGCGCGGCGGGCGGACGCTGTCGCTGTTCACCAACAACGGGCCGCTGGAGGAGGAGGTGCTGCCGCGGTTGCACCCGGACGCGTTCGCGCCGTTCGACCATCTTTTCTTCTCGTGGCGGCTGGAAGGGCGCAAGCCCGATCCGGCGGCCTTCGCGGCGGTCGCGGCGGCCCTGGACGCGACGGGTGACGAGATCCTTTTCGTTGACGACAGCGCCGTGAACGTGGCGGCGGCCCGCGCGGCCGGTTGGCAGGGCGTCCGGTTCGACCGGTCGGGGTTAGAGTTGGCATAGACCGACGTCTACTCCTACCCGTCCCGAGGAGTCGCGCCATGAGGCTGCGCCGTGCCCTGTCCGTCCTGACCGCGGTGACGGTCGCCGCCGGGGTCACCGTCGCCGTCGCGGCGCCCGCCAGCGCCGCCGCCGGCTGTCGCGTCGACTACGCCGTCAACCAGTGGCCGGGTGGGTTCACCGCCGACGTCGAGGTGCGCAACCTCGGCGACCCCGTCAACGGTTGGACGCTGACGTGGGACTTCACCGCCGGCCAGGTTGTCCAGCAGCTGTGGAACGGCGTTGTCAAGCAGACCGGGCAGCGGGTGAGCGTCACCAACGCCAGCTGGAACGCGCGCATCGCCACGAACAGTTCGGCGCGCTTCGGTTTCCAGGCCAGATGGCAGGGGAGCAACCCGAAGCCGGCGACATTCACCCTCAACGGCACGGTGTGCACGGGCACGTTGGTGACACCCACGAGCGCGGCGCCGTCAAGCGCGGCGCCGTCGAGCGCGGCCCCGTCAAGCGCGGCGCCGTCAAGCGCGGCCCCGTCGAGCGCCGCGCCGACCAGTGCCGCGCCGACAAGCGGCCTGCCGTCCGACCCGCCGGTGGACAACCCGTTCCTGGGTGCGGCCGGCTACGTCAACCCCGACTACACCGCGCGCGTCACCGCCGCCGCCGACGCGGCCGGCGGCGCGCTCGGCGGGGCGATGCGCGAGGTGGGCCGCCAGCCCACAGCCGTCTGGCTGGACAGCATCGCGTCCATCACGGCCGGGCGCGGGCTGCGTGGCCACCTGGACGCGGCGCTGGCCCAGCAGCAGGCCGCCGGCAGGCCGGTGGCGGTCACGCTCGTCCTGCAGAACCTGCCGAACCGCTCGTGCGGCAGTCTCGTGCTGCCCGGCGAGCTGACCGTCGCCGACAACGGCCTGCAGAGATACAGGAGTGAGTACGTCGATCCGATCGCCGCTGTCCTCGCCGACCCGCGCTACGCGAGCCTGCGCGTCGCGGTGATCGTCGAGCCGGACTCGCTGTACTACCTGGCCTACGGCACCGGGACGCCCGCGTGCGCCGAGGCGGCCCAGTCGGGCGCGTACGTCCAGGGCGTGCGGTACGCCCTGAACAAGCTGGACCCGATCGCGAACGTCTACCCGTACCTGGACGCGGCCAACTCCGGCATCGTCGGCTGGGACACCAACTTCGCGGCGATCACGCAGCTGTTCGCGATGATCGTCGGCGGTACGACGGGTGGGCTGTCGAGCGTGGCGGGCTTCGCGCTCAACACGGCCAGCTACGTGCCGGTCGAGGAGACGGCGCTGCCCGACCCGAACCTGACGGTCGGCGGGCAGCCGCTGCGCTCGGCGCGCTTCTACGACTGGAACCCGATGTTCGACGAGGCGGACCTCGCCGCCGCGCTCTACCCGAAGCTGATGTCGCTCGGCTTCCCGTCCTCGATCGGGTTCGTCATCGACACGTCCCGCAACGGCTGGAACGGCCCGCCCGCGTCGCCGCCGGTGGTCCCGACGACCGTGGACGAGGCGGTGAACTACTCGCGCATCGACCGGCGGCTCGACCGTACGAACTGGTGCAACCAGGCCGGCGCCGGGCTGGGTGTCCGGCCGGTGGCCGCGCCGAAGGTCCACGTCGACGCGTACCTGTGGGTGAAGCCGCCGGGGGAGTCCGACGGGGTGAGCGACCCGACGCTGCCCGAGTACCGGCTGCTGGACCGGTGGTGCGAGCCCGGCCGTATCGGCCCGAGCGGGCAGGTGAGCGGGGCCCTGCCGAACGCCCCGCCGCGCGGCGGGTGGTTCCCCGCCGCGTTCACGCAGCTCGTGGAACGTGCCTACCCGCCCCTGATTGCCCGATAACGAACGCTCTAGCTCAACTAGAAGCAGGAGAGTACAGTTGCGAACATGAGTGTTCGCGTCCGCCTGGTGCGGGGTTCGGCCGCGTCGCTGCTCGACATCGCCGTCGAGGTGCTCGTGGCCGACCCCGCGGCGTCACTCGCCGAGGTCGCCGAGGCGGCCGGCATCGGGCGCACGACACTGCACAAGCACTACGCGACACGTGACGACCTGCTGCGCGCCGTCGGCGGCCGGTCGCTGGCGGCGTGGGACGCCGCGATCGACGCGGCCGAGCGGGCCGCGGGCGACGATGACGGCGGGCTGCTCGCGCTCGCCGAGGCGATGGTGCCGGTCGGGGCGCATCTGGCGTTCCTGTGGCGCAACCCCGTCTTCGACCACGACCCGGAGATCGGCCCGCGCTGGGCCGCCGTCGAGCTGAAGGCGCTCGCCGTGCTGCGGCGGGCCCGGGAGCGGGGCGTGCTGCGGGCGCACGTCGCCGACTTCTGGCTGCTGCAGACGTTCTATTCGCTGGTGTACGTCGCGGCCGAGTCCGTCCAGTCCGGACACCTCGCGCCCCGCGACGCGCCCGGCCTCGCCGTGGACACGTTCCTGCGAGGGCTGGGCCCAGCGTCATCCTGAGGGGGACGGATGGGTCAGATCAGTCAGTTCGTCAGCTTCACCGCCGGGCTCTACGGGCAGCGGCTCGGGCTCGCGTACGCGGGGTATGTGAAGCGCGACCCCATGGCGCTGCTGGGGTTGCGGCCGGGCCGCGACGACCCGTACGCCATCTACGAGCGGATGCGCCGGGCCGGCACGCTCGTGCCCACCCGGCTGGGCAACTGGGCCACCACGAGCCACCGCGTGTGCAACGCGGTGCTGCGCGACCGCCGGTTCGGCGTGCGGCCCGAGAACGAGCCGATGCCGCACCCGGACGGGATCAACATGTCGTTCCTGGAGCTGGACCCGCCCGACCACACGCGGCTGCGCCGGCTGGCCCAGCCGGCGTTCAGCCCGCGGCAGATGGCCGGCTACCAGCCGCGCGTCGAGCGCACGGTCGCCGGCCTGCTGGACGCGGCGCCGACGGAGTTCGACCTGGTGTCGACGCTGGCGTCCCCGCTGCCCATCGCGGTCATCACCGACCTGCTCGGCATCCCGGACGCGCGGACGGAGGACTTCGCCCGCTACGGCGCCGCGATCGGTGGCGCCATCGACGGCATCAGGTCGCTGCCGCACGCGCTGCGGCTGCAGGCCGCCCGCAACGAGCTGGGCACGCTGTTCGAGGACCTGTTCGCGCTGCGCCGCGAGCAGCCGGCCGACGACATCGTGAGCCGGCTCGTGGCCGCCGAGGGCGACCAGATCCACCCCCACGAGATGATCCCGATGTGCGTGCTGCTGCTCGTCGCCGGCTTCGAGACCACGGTCAACCTCATCGGCAACGCGGTCAACGCCCTGCTGGACAACCCGGAGCAGTGGAAGAGGCTGTGCGCGGACCCCGCGACCATGGCCGAGAAGGCGGTCGACGAGACGCTGCGGTTCGACCCGCCGGTGCAGCGCACCCTGCGGGTCGCGCACGAGCCGCTGGAGCTGGAGGGCAGGCCGGTACACAAGGGACAGTGGGTGGTGACGCTGATCGGGGCGGCCAACCGCGACCCGCAGCTGTGGGCCGACCCGGGGCGCTTCGACATCGAGCGCGAGCAGACCGCCGACCACCTGGCGTTCTCCGGCGGCATCCACTACTGCGTGGGCCAGCCGCTGGCCCGGCTGGAGGCGACGATCGCGCTGCGGGTGCTCGCCGAGCGGATGCCCGGCCTGCGTCGCGCGGGCGCCGTCCGCCGCCGCACCTCGAACACGATCCGCGGCCCGCTGCGCCTGCCGGTCCGGTCGGCCTGACGGCACGCACTCCGGATTGTGGTGGGAAGTCACCACTCCGCCGATGGGCCTCCGTCCGGTTGTCCCCCGGGCACCGGTCTGGACAGCGGAGGACGCGGACCGACCGTCGGCACGTATCGACGCCGTTACGTGGATTCCTTCGGTAACCCGGAAAAGATACGCTGCGCGCCGTAACGGTGACGTGACGCACGCGCGCGCGGAGTGGGGCAGGGGTCGATTCGTTGAGTGACGGCGCAGCCACGGTGGCGGCCGCCGGGCCCGTGCGGGTGATGACCGCGCGGGTCGGCGCGCTCCTGCACGTGGGCGAACTCGTCATCGGCGCCCCGCTGCTGGTGCTGTCGGCGGACCGGTCGGTGAACCGGGGCCTGCTCTACGCGACCATCGCCGGGTACGCGGTGTGGATCGCCGTGCACGCCCCGGTCGTGTGGCGCCGGGGCCTCATCGCGCCGATGGTGATCGGCGACATCGCGGTGACCGTCGGGCTGTGCCTCATCAACGGGCAGATCTCGCCGCTGTCCCGGGTGGACGAAGGCTCGGGCTGGGTGGCCACGATCGCCTCGATGACCATCATCGGCATCGCCATGGCGTGGCCGGCCCGGGCGGCGGTCCCCGCCGGCGTCCTGGTCATCGTCGCGTTCCAGGCGGGGTTCTTCGTCGCCGGCCTGGCCGGCAAGGGCCTCAACCACACGGCCATCATGGTCATCCAGGTCATCAGCGCGGTGGCCGTCCTGCGGGTGCTGCGCCGCGTCGACGCCGCCGCGTCGGCCGCCATCGCCGCCGAGCACCGCAGCCGGCAGGCGACCGAGGTGCAGGCGGCCCGGCGCGTCGACGAGACCGCCCAGCTGCGCGTCCTGCACGACACGGCGCTCACGACGCTGACCCTGGTCGGCATCGGCGCGCTGCCCGCCCGGTCACCCTCACTGACGGAGCGGGCCGCCGCGGACCTCATGGTGATCGAGCATCTCGCGGCCGCCTACCGCGAGCACAGCGAGGAACGATGGGTACGCCTCGACCAGCGCGTCGAGGCCCTCGCCGCCGATCCGCCGCTGGACCTGACCGTCTCGCACGACCTCGTGCCCTGCCACGTGCCCAAGCGCGTCGCCGAGTCGCTGGTGTCCAGCGCCGCCGAGGCGCTGCGCAACGTGGCCCGGCACGCCGGGGTGATGGAGGCCCAGCTCATCCTCACCACGGACGGCGGCCGGGTGCGGGTCGACGTGATCGACATGGGCAAGGGCTTCGATCCCGCCGCCGCGCCGGTGCACCGCTTCGGCATCCGGGAGTCGATCGTCGGCCGGATGGCCTCCGTGGGCGGGGCCGCCGACGTCGACTCGACCGTTGGCGTGGGTACGCGCTGGCGGCTGCACTGGCCCGCCGAGCGGGTGGCGGGATGAGCGAACGTAGTGAGCGAATCATCAGCGCAGCGGAGGCTGCGGGATGACGACCGACGCACGCCCGGCGGCGGGGTACGGGCACGGCTACGCCCGGGGGACGGCGCTCGCGGCGATCATCGTGGCCGCCGTATGGCACGTGCTGAACAACCTGTCCGGCACGATCGTCTACCGCGACGAGTACCGCACGCCGTGGCCGCAGCTGCCGCACGTACTGGTGCCGCTCGCGGCCTGGGTGGTGATCGCGGCCCTGATCGGTCTGGCGACCGCCGACCTGCTGCGCCGGCCGCACGACACGCCGCAGCTTTCCGCGCCCGCGGCCCCGGTCCTGGTCGGCGTCGCGCTGCTGCTGGCCGCCACGCTGGTGGTGTCGTCGTCGGCCTGCCCGAAAATCACCTTCCTGTCGGGCAACTGGGCGTGGACCGCGTTCGGCTGGCCGGCCATGCTGCTGCTGTGGCGCTCGCCGATCGGCTGGCTGCTCGGCGCGCTCGGCGTCAACGCCGTCGCGGTCATCGTCGCGATCTGGCTGACCCGCGACGTCGACCGGGTGGACGCCGCCCGGCTCGTGATCACGCTCTACGGCGCCACGGCGATCCAGATGGGCCTTTTCGCGGGCTGCCGGTTCATGCAGCGGGTCGCCGCCCGGGCGGCCGCGGCGCGGGCGGCCAGCGCGGAGCTGGAGACCCGCAAGCTGGTCGCCGAACAGATCCACGAGGCACGCCAGGAGCGCTACCACGAGATCGGTCACTCGATGGGCGAGATCCTCGGCGGACTGGCCGACGGCAGCAGCGACCCCGGGGACTCGGATGTGCGGCGGCGCTCCGCGGTCGCGGCGGCGCGCCTGCGTCGGCTCATCGCCGAGCGCGACGACACGGACAGTCCGCTGCTGCACGAGCTGCGGGCGTGCGCCGACATCGCCGAACGGCGCGGCCTGGTCGTCGGGCTCGAGGTCGTGGGCCGGCTGCCGGACCTGCCGGTCGTGGTGCGTCGGGCGCTCACGGAGGCGCCCATCCACCTGATGGCGGTCGCGGCCACGGACTGCCGCATCACCATCATCGCGATGCCCGACGAGGTCGAGGTGAGCGCGGTCGCCGACATCGCCGTCGGGATGCGGATAGACGAATCAGCGGGTACAGGTTCAGGCGGAGCCACGGGGGTGACGGTGAGCTGGAGCCGGGACGAGGAGGCGGTGTGGGTACGGACAACGTGGTGCGCGCGGTAACGGTCGCGGTCGTCGACGACCACGAGGTGGTCCTTGCCGGGGTGCGGGCCTGGGTGGACGCCGATCCGGAGCAGCGGCTGCAGCTCGTGGGGTACGGGGTGCGCATCGACTCGGTGCTCGCCGGCCCGGGACGGCGCGCCCACGTGCTCGTCCTGGACCTCGGCATCTTCGGCGAGTCGATGGTGTCGCGCATCGGCGTGCTCGCGCAGGAGCGGCGCGTCGTGGCGTTCTCGGCCGAGACGTCCGACGCCACGATCCGGGCGGTGCTGGACGCGGGCGCGTCGGCGTACCTGACCAAGCACGAGGGGGCCGACCACTTCATCGAGGTGGTGGCCGCGGCTGCCGAGGACCGCCCCTACGTGACGCCGTCGGTGGCGCGCGCGATGCTCGCCGACTCCAGCCCGAACCGTCCGGTGCTGTCCGCTCAGGAGACGCGGGCGCTCAAGCTGTGGTTCCAGCACCCCAAGAAGCACACGGTGGCCCGCGATATGGGCCTGTCCGTCGAGACGGTGGACCAGTACATCAGCCGGGCACGGATCAAGTACGCGACCGTGGGCCGGCCGGCGCCGAACAAGGCGGCCATGGTGGCCCGGGCGATCGAGGACGGCCTGATCCGGCCGGAGGACGTGCGCTGACGCGGGCTCAGTACCAGCCGTTGGCCTGCCAGAACGACCACGCCTGGCGCGGCGATCCGTACACGGACTTGATGTAGCCGAGGCCCCACCTGATCTGCGTCGCGGGGTTGGTCTGCCAGTCGGAGCCCGCGCTGGCCATCTTCGAACCGGGCAGCGCCTGCGGGATGCCGTACGCGCCGGAGCCGCTGTTGTAGGCGCGGTGGTTCCAGTGGCTCTCGTGCGTCCACATCGGAACGAGGGCGGACATCTCGCTGGTGGCGAAGCCGAACGACGGGAGCAGCGCGCAGGCGGTGCGCTGGTTGCCGCTGTAGGCCGAGCAGCTGGCGGGCGCGCTGAGAGCGAGCTTGCGCGCGGCGGCCTTTTTCGCGGCAGCGGCCTTCGCCGCGGCGGCCTTCTTCGCCGCGGCCGCCTTCGCGGCGGCGGCCTTCTTCGCGGCGGCGGCCAGGGCGGCCGCCTTCGTCGCCGCGTCGGCGGCGTTCGCCGCGACCTTCACGGCGGCGGCCTCCGGCGCCAACAGCCCAGCGAGCGGCACG
>NZ_BAAALT010000016.1:0-72879 GCF_039528515.1 Luedemannella flava | reverse complement strand
CGGCCCGTGCGGCGGCCGGGGCGCGCCCGCGGGCGGCCGCAGCTCGCCCGCCTCGCCGGCGCGGCGCAGCAGCTCAGGGAGAACCTCGGCGAGCGGCACCTGGTCGGGCAGGACGAGATCGAGGCGGCGGCGCGGGGCGCGGATCGTCACGCGGGCCACGCCACTGGTCGGGGCGGTCACCGCACCGTCCTACCACGTCCGTCCGGAACATTGGTACCCGTCAGTCCCCGGCCAGCTCACCGAGCGTGACGGGTTGCGCGACCGGCCGGTGCGCGAACGCGGCAAGATCGGCCATTGTGGTCGGCCGTTCGCAGGCCACGGCGGTCAGGCACGCGGTCGCGTACCCGCACATCCGCCCCTGGCACCAGCCCATCCCGGGCCGCGCGAACAGCTTGACCGCCCGCGCGTCGGTGGCGCCCAGCTCGGTGACCGCCGCACGGACCGCGCCGGCGGTCACCTCCTCGCACCGGCAGACGAGCGTCGCGTCGCTCACCCACCGCGGCCAGCCGCCGGGCACGCGGTGGGCCCGGTGCATGGCCGCCGCGAAGCGCCGCAGCCTCGCCACGGGAGTACGGGCGGGCGCGGGCGCGCCGGCCGCCGACGCCCCCGCGAGGCGTCCCTCGGCGACGGCGAGTGCCCACCCGCCCACCCCGGTGACCTCACCGGCGGCGTAGACGCCGTCCACAGTGGTCCGCTGGCGGTCGTCGACGGCGAGGACCAGGTTCCCGTCGACGTCGACCCGCGTGCCGCAGCCGAGCGCGAGCGCCAGTTCCAGCTGCGGGACGAACCCGTAGCTGACCGCCACCGCGTCGCACGCGACGCGCCGCTCGCCGCCGGCGACGGGGTTGCCGTCCCGGTCGAGTGCGCTGATCGTGACGGCCTCGACGGCGTCCGTCCCGTGCGCGGCGGTGACGGCGTGCCGGGTCCGGTACCGCACCCGCCTCGCGGCGAACGTGGCCGCGTACCGCGCCGCCTCGATCAGCTTCCCCGGGGCGGCGAGCAGCGCCCCGGGCCGCGCGGCGTACCGGCGCGGATCCCCGGCCTCGACGACGACCGGCACGTCCGCGCCGGCCTTCACCAGCCCGGCCGCCACGGACAGGAGGAACGGCCCGGCCCCCGCGACGACGACCCGCCGCCCGACGGCGACTCCCGAGCCCTTGATCAGCGCCTGCGCCCCGCCGGCCGTGACGACCCCCGGCAGGTCCCACCCGGGGAACGGCACCACCCGGTCGTACGCCCCGGTCGCGATGACGACGCGCGCCGCGGTGACGACCCCCTTCGCGGTATGCAGCCGGAACCCGTCGTCCCCTGCCTCGGCGAACCACACCGCCGCGTCGACCAGCCGGGTCAACCGCCCGTCGTCGATCGCCCCGACCAGCTCCTGGTATGCGCGGTCCGCCGGCGGTCGCCCCTCGGGATGCCGCCAGAACTGCCCGCCGGGCCGCGACCCGGCATCCACGAGGGCGACGGTCCTCCCCGCCGCGAGCGCCGCCCCGGCGGCGGCGAGACCGGCCGGCCCCGCCCCCACGACGGCCACGTCGACCCGCACGTCGACCCCGCCGCGCGACGGCGCGCCCATGGCGCCGCCGGCCGCGTCGGGGGCGAGCACCATCCCGGGTCGCGAGGGCACGAGGCAGGCCCGCTGGTGCGGCACCCCGTCCACAGTGATCAGACAGTCGAAGCACGCCCCGATCCCGCAGAACACCCCGCGCGGCCGCCCACCGCCCCGCGTCGCCCGCCACGCGCCGACCCCGGCCGCGATCAGCGCCGCCGCGACGCTCTGCCCGCCCCGCACGGGCACCGACCGACCGCACCAGTCGACGACCTCGTCTGTCATGACGTCACCGCTCCACCCGTCGCTGTAACGCACCGTGATGCCCGCGCCCTCAGGTACATCGCCCCTCGCCCCCCTTTGCTCTGCTTCCCTATAGGAATCAGGCACGCAGAGTTACCTACCCCAAAGGGGACAAATAGACATACTGCCTGTTCGCCGCCAGTGATTCCTATAGGGAAGCAGAGCAAAGTGGGTGGAGATTCGTCTGTCGGTTGGGCGCCCGGTAACGCGTCGTGACATCCAGTCCCCATCACCCTCAGTTACCCCCGAGGCCAACAAACCGAGCGGGGTCGAACGGCACCGGATCGACGGCGGACGCCCCACCCGTCACCAGGGCCGCGATGAGCTCGCCGGTAGCGGGGGCGAGGCCGATCCCGGCGCCCTCATGGCCACACGCGTGCCACAGTCCCGCCACCTGCGGGTCCGCGCCGATCACCGGCAGATGATCCGGGGAGTACGGGCGGAAGCCCCGGTACGCGCGCAGCACGTTGACGCCGGCCAGGAACGGGAACAGGCGCAGCGCGTTGCGCGCCAGCAGGCGCAGGGCCGGCAGGGAGAAGGTGCGGTCGAAGCCGACGCGTTCGCGGGTCGAGCCGATCAGGACCGTGCCCGCCGCCGTGCCCTCGACCACCGCCGACGCCTGCAGGCCCGCGTCGTCGCTCGCCACGTTCGCCAGGTACTCCGCGTCGTAGACCTTGTGCCGGATCAGCGGCGGCAGCGGCTCCGTGACCAGGATGAAGCCGCGGCGCGGCGCGATCGGCACCTGGACGCCGTCGCGCGCGAACACCGAGCCGGCCCAGGTGCCGGCCGCGTTCACCACCGTCGGCGTCGCGAACACCGTGCCCGACGCGGTCTCCACGCCGACCACGCGGCCCTCGGCACGGCGCAGGCCGGTGACCTCGACGCCGCAATGGACGGTCGCGCCCGACTCCGCGAGCAGGGTCGCCGTCGCCAGCATCGGTTGGACCTGCATGTCCTGGGGATAGAGGGCGCCGCCCGCGAAACCGGGGGCCAGGTGCGGTTCCACCTCCCGCAGCTCGCCGGCGTCGAGCGGGCGCGCGCTCACGCCGTACTCCCGCTGGTGGAGGGCGAGCGACGCGAGCCCGGACATGGCGGCGGCGCTGGACGCCACCATCACGCCGCCCTTGTCCTCCAGCTCGAACCGGGGGCCGCCGACGTCCGCGCCCAGGGCGCGCCAGAGCGCGTTCGAGCGGACCGCGAGGGCCAGCTCGGGGCCGGGCTCCTTGTCGGAGACCAGCAGGTTGCCCTCGCCCGAGCCGGACGTCCCGCCGGCCACCGCGCCCCGCTCCAGCACCGTCACCCGCAGGCCGGCCCGGGACAGGTAGAAGGCGCAGGCCGCACCGACGATGCCGGCGCCGACGACCACGGCGTCCGAGGTCACAACAGGAAGCCCGCCGGGAACGGGTCCTCAGGATCGAGCATGTACTGGGCGGTGCCGGTGACCCAGGCCCGGCCGGTGACGGTCGGCACGACCGCCGGGCGGCCGGCGACCGTGGTCTCCTCGACGAGACGGCCGATGAACGGGCGACCCAGGTACGACTCGTTGACGAAGTCGCGGTCGAGCGGGAGTTCGCCGCGCGCCCACAGCTGCGCCATGCGCGCCGACGTGCCCGTCCCGCACGGGGAGCGGTCGAACCAGCCGGGGTGGATCGCCATGGCGTGCCGGGAGCGGTGCGCGTCGGAGCCGGGGGCGGCCAGGTACACGTGGTGACAGCCGCGGATCTCCGGCTGCTCGGGGTGCACCGGCTCGCCGGCGTCGTTGATCGCCGCCATGATGGCCAGCCCGGCGTCGAGGAGCTGGCTCTTCGCGGCCCGGTCGAACGGCAGGCCCAGCTTCTCCAGCGCGACGATGGCGTAGAAGTTGCCGCCGAACGCCAGGTCGTAGCCGACCTCGCCCAGGCCGGGCACCTCGACGGAGGCGTCCAGCGCCACCGGGAACGACGGGACGTTGCGGATCGTCACGCCCGTCGCGGCACCGTCGTCACGGACGGCCACGTCGACGACGACCAGGCCGGCCGGGACCTCCAGGCGGATCGTGGTCACCGGCGACGTCACCGGCACCATGCCCGTCTCCACCAGCACCGTCGCCACGCCGATCGTGCCGTGCCCGCACATCGGCAGGCAGCCCGACACCTCGATGAACAGCACACCGAAGTCCGCGTCGGGGCGGGTCGGCGGCTGCAGGATCGCGCCGGACATGGCCGAGTGCCCGCGCGGCTCGAACATCAGCAGCGTGCGCAGGTGGTCCAGCTCGGTCATCAGGTGCACGCGCTTGTCGGCCATCGTGGCGCCCGGGATCACGCCGACGCCACCCGTGATCACCCGGGTCGGCATGCCCTCGGTGTGCGAGTCGACGGCGTGGAAGACCTTTCTGGTACGCATCAGCGCGGCGCCTGCGCGCGGATGCGCGCCGCCTGCTCGTCGGTGAGCGGCACGCGGGGCGGACGGCACGGGCCGCCGTACCGGCCGACCTCGTCCATCATCAGCTTGATCGCCTGCACGAACTCGGTCTTCGAGTCCCAGCGCAGCCAGGGGTGCAGGATCCGGTACGCCGGCAGGGCGGTGTCCAGGTCGCCCTTGACCGCCGCCTCCCACAGGGTGACGCACTCGGCGGGCAGGGCGTTCGGGACGCCGGAGATCCAGCCCTTCGCGCCGGCCAGGGCCAGCTCCAGGGCCACGTCGTCCGACCCGGCGATCACGTCGAGGCCGGGTGCCGCCTCGGCGATCTCGTACCCGCGCCGCACGTCGCCGGTGAACTCCTTCACGCCGACGATCAGGCCTTCCTTATGGAGTTCGGCCAGGAGGTCGGGCGTCAGGTCGACCTTGGTGTCGATCGGGTTGTTGTACGCCACGATGGGCAGCCCGGCCTTCGCCACCTCGCGGTAGTGGGCGACAACGGCGCGCCGGTCGGCGCGGTACGCGTTCGGCGGCAGCAGCATCACGGCGGGACAGCCGGCCTCGGCCGCCCGCTCGGTCCACCGGCGCGCCTCCAGCGCCCCGTACGCGGCCACGCCCGGGACCACGACGCCCCGGCCGGCGGCGGCCGCGGTCGCGACGCGGACCACGTCGACGCGCTCGGCCCCGGTGAGCGTCTGGTACTCGCCGAGAGAGCCGTTGGGGACCACGCCGTGGCAGCCGCTGGTGATCAGCCAGTCCACGTGCGCGGCGAACCGCTCGAAGTCGATGGTCAGGTCCTCCCGGAGGGGCAGCGCGGTAGCGACCAGCACCCCATGCCATGGCGTCATGGTCGCCAGTCTTGCCGATCACGCCTCGACCTGCACAGTCCCCCGGTTATGCACAGTCTTTTCCACAGGATTGTGCACAGCCTTGTGCACAACCACTGGGACGGGGGCGGACACGCAGCGTCGCCGGCACCTAACATCGAGCGCCATGGGTACGGTCATCATCACGCGGCCGCCGCGTCGGCCCGCGCCGCCGATGCCCACGGGCGAGCTCCCGATCGAGCCGCCGCCGGTCATCCCCCAGCCCACCGGCCAGCGCTGGCAGCAGTGGCTGTCCGTGCTCCCGCTGCTCGCCGGCACGGTGGCGACCGCCCTCATGTTCAGCGGCAACCAGAGCGCCGGCGCCTACACGTACGTGGTGGGCGGGCTGTTCGGGCTGTCCACGCTCGGCATGCTGATCACCAACTGGGGCGGGCAGAACGGCCCCCGCAAGGCGGAGCTGATCCAGGCCCGCCGCGACTACCTGCGCTACCTCGCCGGCCTGCGGCGCACGGTCCGGCACGCGATCACCGAGCAGCGCACGGCCCTGCTGTACCACCACCCCGACCCGCAGGCCCTGTGGTCGGACGCGCTCGGCCCCCGCGTGTGGGAGCGCCGGCCCACCGACCCCGACTTCGGGGTGGTCCGCGTCGGGCTGGGCCCGCAGGCGCTCGGCAGCGAGCTGGTCGCGCCCGCGTTCGACCCGACCGCCAACCTGGAGCCCGTCACGGCCGGCGCGGTGCGCCGCTTCCTCGACGCGTACGCGGTGGTGCCCGACCTGCCCGTGGCGCTGAGCGTGCGCGGCTTCTCGCGCGTCGTGCTCGACTCCCCGGCGCACGCCCGGTCCCTGGCCCGCGCGATGGTGGGGCAGCTCGCCACCTTCCACGCCCCCGACGACCTGATCATCGCGGCGTGCGTGGCCGCCGACCAGCGCCCCGCCTGGGACTGGCTGAAGTGGCTCCCGCACGCCCTGCACCCCACGAAGGTCGACGCCCTCGGCCCGCGCCGGCTGCTCGCCGAGTCGCTCACCGAGCTGGATGAGCTGCTGTCCGACGTGGTGGCCACACGCAAGCGGGCGGTGCCGGGGACGTCGGCGAGCGCCGCCCCGCACGTCGTCCTGCTCGTCGACGGCGGCGACCTGACCGGCTCCACGCACCTCGGCGTCGGCCTGGACGCGGTGACCATGGTCGAGGTGGGCGCCCCGCCGCCCGCGCCGCTGGACGCGGGCACCATCGTCCTGCACGCCGACGCGGCGGGGGTCCTGTCCACCGTCACCACCGACGACCGCGCCCGCGTCGGCACCGTCGACACGCTCAGCCACGTGGAGGCCGAGGCCCTCGCCCGGCGGCTGGCCCCACTGCGGCTGGCCGGCGCCGTCAAGGACCACGCCCCGCTGGCCCGCGACTTCGACCTCGCCGAGCTGCTCACCATCGCCGACGCGACGACCGTGGACGTCGCCGCCCTGTGGCGGCCCCGGTCGCGGCGCGACTTCCTGCGCGTACCGATCGGCACGGGCACCGACGGCTCACCCGTGATGATCGACCTGAAGGAGTCCGCCGAGGACGGCATGGGCCCGCACGGCATGCTCGTCGGCATCACCGGCTCCGGCAAGTCGGAGCTGCTGCGCACGCTCGTGCTCGGGCTGGCCGCCACGCACTCGTCCGAGGAGCTCAACTTCGTCCTCGTCGACTTCAAGGGCGGCGCGACGTTCTCGGCGCTGGACCAGCTCCCGCACACCTCGGCCCTGATCACCAACCTGGAGAAGCAGCTGCCGCTCGTCGACCGGTTCGGCGAGGTGCTGGAGGGCGAGCTGGCCCGCCGCAGCGAGCTGCTCAACCGCGCGGGTCACCTGTCGTCGCTGCGCGAGTACCGGGCGGCGGGCCGCGGTGACCTGCCGGCCCTGGCGACGCTCGTCATCATCTGCGACGAGTTCACCGAGCTGATCGGCAAGAAGCCGAACTTCGCCGAGCTGTTCGACCGGATCGCCCGGCAGGGCCGGTCGCTGGGCATGCACCTGCTGCTGGCGACGCAGAAGTTCGACGAGGGTCGCACGCGCGGACTGGAGGGCCAGCTCAACCTGCGGATCAGCCTGCGCACGCAGCACGCGATGGACTCGCGGGCGGTGCTGAAGGCCCCGGACGCCGCCGAGCTGCCGGCCGCGCCCGGCCACGGGTACCTGACCTTCGGCGGCGGTCCGCTGACCAGGTTCAAGGCCGCGTACGTGTCCGGACGGTACCGGCGGCGCGCCCTCGCCGGGGCGGGCGCGGGCGGCGGTTCGGCCGGGGTGCTCGACTACCACACGCATCACGTGGCCGGGACGCCGACGGAGCCGGCCGCGCTGGAGATCGAGGCCAGCGAGAGCCTGCTGGAGCTGCTCGTCGCGGCGATGCGCGGGCGCGGCCCGGCGGCGCACAAGGTATGGCTGCCGCCGCTGCACCAGGCGCCGAACCTCGACGACCTGCTCGGCGCCATCACGACGATCGACGCCCCCGGCCGGGGGGTGCGCGGCCTGACCGTGGCCAACCCGTCGCTGCGCGGCGCCCTGCAGGTGCCCGTCGCGCTCGTGGACAAGCCGTTCGAGCAGCGCCACGACGTGTGCTGGCTCGACCTGGCCGGCGCGGCGGGGCACGTGGGGATTGTGGGCTCCCCGCAGAGCGGCAAGTCCACCGTCGCGGCCACGCTGGTCACCGGCCTCGCACTCACCCACACCCCGCGCGAGGTCCAGGTGTACTGCCTCGACTTCGGCGGCGGGCGGCTCGGCACGCTGCGCGGGCTGCCCCACGTCGGCGGGGTCGCCGGCCGGCTCGACGCGGCCGCCGTCCGCCGTACGGTCGGCGAGGTCGCGACGCTGCTCGCCGACCGGGAGCGCCGCTTCGCGGCCCGGGGCATCGACTCGATCGCCACGTTCCGCCGGCTGCGCCGCCCCAGCGACCTGGACTCCACCGTCGCGGTCGCCGAGGACGACTTCGGCGACGTGGTCCTGCTGGTCGACGGCTGGCAGACACTGCGGCACGAGTTCGAGGATTTGGAGCCGATCGTCATCGACCTGGCGACGCGGGGCCTGAGCTACGGCATCCACCTCGTCGCGACCGCGAACCGCTGGCTGGACTTCCGCAGCTCCACGACCGACCTGTTCGGGGCGAAGCTGGAGCTGCGGCTCGGCGACGCCGCCGACTCGGTGGCCGGGCGCGCCCGCGCCGAGGCGGTCCCGAAGGCGACCCCGGGCCGGGGCCTCACCGCCGAGGGCGCGCACCTGATGACCGCGCTACCCCAGCTGGCCTCGATGGGCCCGGACGAGCTGGTGAAGGCCATCGACGCGGCCTGGCCGGGCGACCGCGCCCAGCCGGTGCGGCTGCTGCCGCCGCTGGTGGACTACACCTCGTTCGTGGTGCCGGACGCCGACGGGGTGGGGCGGCCGGTCGGCACCGAGTTCGCGCTGCCGATCGGGATCGCCGAGAACGACCTGCGCCCGGTGCTGCTGGACTTCGCCGCCGAGGGGCACCTGGTCGTCTACGGCGACAGCGAGTGCGGCAAGTCGAACCTGCTGCGGGTGATCGCCGAGTCGCTGATCCGCCGGTTCCGGCCCGACCGCGCCAAGATCATGCTGGTGGACTACCGGCGCAGCCTCCTCGGCGTCGTCCCCAAGGAGTACGAGGTCGGCTACGGTACGGCCGCCGAGCACACGACGGCACTCATGGAGGCGCTGAGCCGGAAACTGCACGAGCGCCGACCCGGCCCGGACGTGACCGCCGAACAGCTGCGCACCCGCTCGTGGTGGACGGGGGCGGAGTGCTTCGTGCTGATCGACGACTACGACCTGGTGGCGACCGGCCCGACCAATCCGATCCAGCCGCTCGTCGAGCACCTGGCGCACGGCCGTGACGTGGGCCTGCACGTCATCGCGGCCCGCCGTGCCGGCGGCGCGGGCATGGCCAGCTTCGACCCGCTGCTCAAGACCCTGCGCGAACTGGCGTCACCGGGCCTGGTGATGGCCGGCGACCGTAACGAGGGCCCGCTGGTCGGCGCCGTCCGCCCGTCCCCGCAACCCCCCGGCCGGGGCTGGCTGGTCACCCGCAAACAGGGCGCCCGCCTCGTCCAGCTGGCCCACCTCCCGCTCGACTGACCTCCGGGCTTGCGAGAATGGCGACGTCCCGCGTTGCCGAAAGGACAGATCCCCGATGACCAGCAGTGTCGAGTCCGACTGGGTCAACCGGTTCGCCGACGAGGTGATCGCCGAGGCTGACCGCCGGGCTCCCGGGCGGACGATCGTATGCGCGTCGGGGCTGAGCCCGTCCGGGCCGATCCACCTGGGCAACCTGCGTGAGGTGATGACGCCGCACCTGGTCGCGGACGAGATCCGCCGGCGCGGCCGCGACTGCGTGCACGTCGTCTCGTGGGACGACTTCGACCGGTTCCGTAAGGTGCCCGCCGGCATCGACCCGGCCTGGGCCGAGCACATCGGCAAGCCGCTGACCGCCGTGCCCGCGCCACCCGGCAGCAGTCACCCGAACTGGGCCGAGCACTTCAAGGCCGCCATGATCGAGTCGCTCGGTCAGCTCGGCGTGGAGTTCCGCGGCATCAGCCAGACCGGCATGTACACGTCCGGCGCCTACCGTGGGCAGATCCTGCACGCGATGCGCGAGCGCCACCGCATCGACGCGATCCTCGCCCGCTACCGCACGAAGCCGAAGGCGAGGCCCGAGGCCGACGACGCGGCGGCCGCCGAGGCGGCCGAGGGCTCCGGAGCCGCGACCGAGGACGACGGCAGCGCGGCCACCGGCTACTACCCCTACAAGCCGTACTGCACCTCGTGCGACAAGGACCTCACCACGGTCACGTCCTACGACGACGACACGACCGAACTGACGTACACCTGCGTGTGCGGGCACGGCGAGACCGTCCGGCTGGACGGGTTCGACCACGGCAAGCTGGTCTGGAAGGTCGACTGGCCGATGCGGTGGGCGTACGAGGGCGTGGTGTTCGAGCCCTCCGGCGTCGACCACAGCTCACCGGGTTCCTCGTTCGTGGTGGGCGGTCAGATCGTGCGCGAGGTCTTCGGAGCCGAGCCGCCGATCGGCCCGATGTACGCCTTCGTCGGCATCAGCGGTATGGCCAAGATGAGCAGTTCCCGGGGCGGCGTGCCGACCCCGGCCGACGCGCTGCGCATCATGGAGGCCCCGCTGCTGCGCTGGCTCTACGCCCGACGCCGGCCGAACCAGTCCTTCAAAATCGCCTTCGACCAGGAGATCCAGCGGCTCTACGACGAGTGGGACGCGCTGGCCGCCCGGTCCGACGCCGGCACCGCCCCGCCCGCCGACGCGATCGCCTACGACCGGGCCCGGCGCACCGCCGGCGCCGCACTGCCGACCACGCCCCGGCCGCTGCCCTACCGGATGCTCGCCTCGGTCGCCGACATCACCACCGGTGATCCCGCGCAGACGCTGCGCATCCTGCACGAGATGGACCCCGAGCAGCCGATCGACTCGCTCGACGAGGTGCGCCCGCGACTGGACCGGGCCACCGCCTGGGCGACCGAACAGCTGCCGGTCGACCAGCGCACCCAGGTGCGCGACAAGCCCGACCTGGAACTGCTCGAATCACTCGACGACGACCAACGGCGCTCGCTGGATCTGCTGCTCGCCGGGCTGGACGGGCACTGGTCGCTCGACGGGCTGACCACGCTGGTCTACGGGGTGCCCAAGCAGATGCTGGGCCTGCCACCCGACGTCAGGCCGACGCCCGAGCTCAAGGCGGTCCAGCGGACGTTCTTCGTCCTGCTCTACCGCCTGCTGGTGGGCCGCGACACGGGCCCTCGCCTGCCTACGCTGCTGCTGGCGACAGGCGCCGACCGCACGCGCACCCTGCTGCTCGGATAACGACCGGGGTGAGTGACGGTCAGGTGCAGCTGCCCGTGGCCACCGGCTCGGTGCGGGACGCGCCCGCCGTCGCCACGGGGGCCGCCTCGTCGGCCGTCAACGCGAAGCCCGTGTTCGGGTCGTCGACCGCGGCGGCGAAGATGACGCCCAGGACGCGGGCGTCCTCGCTGATCAACGGGCCACCGGAGTTGCCGCTGCGGACCTTGGAACGGAGCGTGTAGACCTCGCGGGTGACCGTCGCGTCGTCGTAGATGTTCGGCCCGCGCACCTTGCGGGCGTCGCGCACCCGCGCCGAGGTGGCCGTGAACGGCCCGTTCAGCGGGTACCCGACGACGATCGCGTCGTCGCCGCTCTCCGCCTCGGTGCCGGCCCAGGGCAGCACGGGCGCCGCCAGGCCGGGCACGTACACGACGGCGAGGTCGCGCAGCGGGTCGTAGAGCACCACGTTGCCGCGCGTCCGCTTGCCGTTGATCTCGACCGTCAAGGAGCCCTTCGTACCCGCGACGACGTGCGCGTTCGTCATGATGTGCTCCGGGGCGTACACGAAGCCGGAGCCCTCGATGCGCCGCGAGCACGACGGCGCCGTGCCGAGGATCTTGGCCGAGGAGCGCTTGGCGGTCTGCACGGCCGCGGACTTGGCGAGCTTCGGGTCCGGCGCCGGCACGTCGGTGACCTCGGTGGGGGTCAGCCCGCCGAACACGTCCGGGAAGTCGCTGTCGGCGATCGAGTCGCGCAGTCCGTTGTAGACCGAGCGCGCCGCGTCCGGCATGACCGTGTCGACGCCGTGCAGGATCGCGCTGTTGCGGACCGCCTTGGCGACCCCGGGGAGCGCGGACGAGCCGAGCGGCGCGGCGATCATCCAGGCGACGAGCAGCAGCGCCAGCACGGACACGAGGATGCCGCCGGTGTCGTCAAGCCGACGGCCGCCCGGGCTGACGATCGCGCGACGCAGCCGGTTGCCGGCCCACGCGGCGATCGCCTGGCCGCCCATCGCGATGCCGAACACGATGATCAGCGACACCAGGATCCGGCCGAGCGGTTGCTCGAACGTGTCGACGATCAGTGGCGCCACCTGCAGGCCGATCAGGGCGCCGCCGAAGAATCCGACGAACGACAGCGCGCCCACGAGAAAGCCCTGCCGGTACCCGTTGATCGCGAACAGCACGACAAGGAGAACCAACAGAAGATCAACTACGCTGCCGAACATCCCGCAAGAGTACGGGCGCCCCGCCACCGTCACCCACCGTCCGAACGAGCATCACTCGGGGACGGGAATCACCCGCCCGGGCGCCCACGGACGGGTCCACCCGGCCAGCTCGAACAGCGCGTCCAGGATCCCGGCGGTGAACCCCCAGATCACCATCGACCGCACCGCGAACGCCGGCCCCACGTACCCACTCGGGTGCTTCACCCGCACCCGGTTGGCCGGGTCCAGCAGCTCGGCGACCGGGATCCGCTCGACCCGGGCCACCTCCTCGGGCTGCGCCACGGAGACGGGGTGCGGCGCGTGCCACCAGGCCAGCACGGGCGTCACCACGAAGCCGCTCACGGGGATCCACAGCCGCGGCAGCGTGGCGACCACGGTCGCACTGTCCGGCGACAGCCCGACCTCCTCGTTCGCCTCCCGCAGCGCCGTCGCCACGGCGTCCTCGTCATCCGGGTCGGCCGCCCCGCCGGGGAACGCGGGCTGCCCGGCGTGCGAGCGCATCCGCGCGGCCCGCTGCAGGATCAGCACGTCCGGGCCGTCGGCCTGCTCCCCCAACAGCACGAGTACGGCGCTGGGCCGCCCACCCACGGTCGGGGTGGGCCACCGGGTGAAGTCGGCCCGGCGCGCCTGAACCGCCCGCATGGCGAGCGGATCCCACCACGCCGGCAGTTCGACGGCCGCGCCGGTCACGGCGTCACGGCAGGTCCACGTGGAGCTTGTCGCGGACCAGTCGGGCCAGGGTCTGATCGGTGAGGGCCGCCTTGTCGTGCAGGTAGACGACGTGACCGCCCGCGTCGAGGAACATGGTCACGGGCAGCCCGCCGCGACCGAGCCGGGCGAGCAGCGTCCTGTCGGCGTCGAACACGGCCGGAAAGGTCACCCCCACGTCGGTGGCGAGGCTCGCCGCGGCCGCGCGGGTGTCGCCGGTGACGACGCCGAGGACGAGCACGGCGCCGGAGTCGGCCAGCCGCTGCAGCGCGGGCAGCTCCTGCCGGCACGGCGCGCACCAGGACGCGTACAGGTTCACGACGGCGGGCCGGCCCAGCGCGCGCAGCCGGACCCGGGGCCCGCCGGCGAAGCAGTCCAGGGTGACGTCGGGCGCCAGGGCGAGGTCGGACGCCGGCGACCCGGCGGGCGCCGTCGCGGCCCCCGGACACGCGGCGAACGGCGACGGCCCGCCCGGATCGGCCTTCCCGCCCGTACTCCCGCAGGCGGCCAGGGCCAGCGCGGACAGCAGGAGCGCGACGGCGCGCCGCACCCTCACTCCCTGCCGCCCTGCGCCAGCGCGATGATCTCCTCGGCGCGGTCGCCCTTGACGAGCGCGGCCGCGGTGGTCGGGTCGATCGGGCCGGTGCCGTAGGACGGGCAGTCCCTGGCGAGCGGGCAGGCGCCGCAAGCGGGCTTCCGGGCGTGGCACACGCGCCGGCCGTGAAAGATCAGCCGGTGCGAGAGCATGGTCCAGTCGCGACGCTCGATCAGCTTGGCGACCGCGTGCTCGATCTTCACCGGATCGGACTCATCGGTCCACTTGAAGCGCGCCACGAGCCGCTGGAAGTGGGTGTCGACGGTGAGGCCGGGCACGTTGAACGCGTTGCCGAGCACCACGTTGGCGGTCTTGCGCCCGATGCCGGGCAGGGTGACCAGCTTGTCGAGCTTGCCGGGGATCTCGCCCTTGTACCGGTCGAGGACGCCCTGGGCGAACCCGATGATGTTGTTGGCCTTGTTCCGGAAAGTGCCCGTGGGCTTGATGATCTCTTCCAGCTCGGCGCGGTCGGCGGACGCGTAGTCGGCCAACGTGCGGTAGCGCGCGAAGAGCTTCGGGGTGACCTGGTTGACCCGCGCGTCGGTGCACTGGGCGGAGAGGATCGTGGCGACGGTCAGCTCGAGCGTGTTGGTGTGGTCGAGCTCGCAGTGCGCGTCGGGGTGCACGATCGCCAACTGGCGCGCCATGCGCCGGGCGCGGCGCTTGAGCGCGAGCGGGGTCTCCTCCAGCGGAATCACGCACCAAAGCTACCGCCCCGACCCGACAGCGGGCCGTCGCCTACGGCGCCAGTGGCGTGATCTTGCCGATCTTGTCGATCTGCGCCGCCGAGTCGCCGAAGTCGTCCGCCGACAGGCCGCGCACGAACGCGAGCGCCCGCTTGTCCTTGTCGACGGCCGGGTAGCCGCCCGACACCATCTCCGTGGGGACGAGCGTGCCCCCGGCCCAGGTGCCGTCCGGGTGCAGGCTCACCTTGAGGATGCCGCCCACGCCCAGGTAGCCGGTGCCGCGCAGCACCTTGTACCCGCAGAAGTTGCCCAGGCTGTACGCGATGAGCCGGCCCTTGTAGAACTCCATCCCGCGCATGATGTGCGGCCCGTGCCCGAACACCACGTCGGCGCCCGCGTCGATCATCTTGTGGGTGAAGCCGATCAGGTCGCCCCGGTCCTCCCCGAGGAAGATCTCGTGGCCCTTCTTCACGTGCGACTTGTCGGCGCCCTCGGCGCCGCCCTGCATCTGGACGACCACGATGTCGGCCTTCTCGGCCGCCTTGCGGACCAGGTTCGCGCTGCCCGTCATGTTATTGAGGCTCTGCGTCCAGCCGTAGATCGAGAACCCGATGACGGCGACCTTCACGCCCTTCACCGTCCGGTACGCGATCTGCCCGGGCGCGCCCGTGTAGTCGATCCCGACGCCGTCGAGCGCCCTGCGCGTGTTGGTCAGCCCGGTCTGTCCCATGTCGAAGGTGTGGTTGTTGGCCAGGTTCATCACCCCGAACCCGGCGTCCTTCAGGTGCCCGGCGTACGAGGTGGGCAGGCTGAACTGGTGGCACCCCGAGGCCGGCACCGGACTCGGCGACGGGTTGCCGGGCTTCGGGCTGGGCGTCTCCCAACCGCACTTGGTGTGCCCGGTGTCCGCCGACAGCGGCGTCTCCAGGTTTCCCATCACCAGGTCGGCGGCGAGCGCCGTGCGGACCCGGTCGAAGAACCCCTTGCCGCCGCGCGGCGGCAGGTCGTCCGGCCACGAACCCATGATCACGTCGCCGACGCCGGCGAGGGTGATCGTGCCGTCGTCGGCCGCCGGGGACGACGCGGGCGCGGTGCCGCTCGGGGCGCCGCTGCCGCCCGGCGCCAACCAGTCGGCGGTGGGGCCTTCCGGGCCGAGGGACGCGCCCGCCGCGACGGCCGCGATGACGAGGCCCAGCACGAGGGCCGGCACGACAACGAACAGCGGCCCGCGCCGGCGCTCGGCGGCGGGCGGTGCTTCGATGGCCGGGGGGTCCTCTTCGGGCGGCAGGTACGGTCGTCCGTAAACAGTCACTACGTCACGTTCCGGGAGGTCGGGCGGGGTGAGCCCAGGCTACTCGAACGGGTGACTCCACGTCGTCGGCCACGCGGCGGTGCCTGCGAGAACGGCCGCGTGGGTGGCCCGGGCCAGCCGCGCGCCCCACAGCGACCGCGGGCCGCCGAACGGCTCGGCCGGCCCGTCGGTCGGGCACGCCACGACGACGGCGTCGCTCGCCGTGCCGGTGGCCGCCACCCCGTACTCCCAGAGGGCCTGGACCTTCGCCTCGGTCATCGTGATCGCGGCATTGACCAGCGCGGCGTCGGTCAACGGCACCGGGACCGTGGCGACGATGTTGATCGTCCCGATGCCGTGGCGCAGATCACCGTCGGGCGCCGCGGCCCAGGTCGGATGCCCCAACCCGACCGTCGCGACCACGTCGGCCCCGGCGTCGTTGGCGGATGTCGCCGCGTCGACATCCACGGCCGTCAACAGCCCGGCGCCGGGTCCGCGCAGCCCGAGGCCGTCGGCCAGCTCGCCCAGGTGCCGCTCCGGGTCCATCCGCGAGTACGTCCGGGAAACGGTCGCGTTGATGATCCACCAGCGTTCGCCCAGCCCACCGCCCAGCGGGCCACTGGAGATCACCCGCATGGGCGCGTCGAAGCGCCAGAACAGCAGAGAAAGGTCTGCGCCATCCTCGATGCGGCTGGTACGTGTCGGTGCCATCGGCCGGGATATTAACGGGAGATCACCGATTTGCTAGGCCGGCGTCCGTTTCTCGCCCTGGTGTGCCTAGACTGACTCCGTCCGGCAGTCTTGCCGGAAGGTGGAGGTGCGGCGATGGACGAGACTTTGACCCGCAGCGGGATCTTCCAAGGTGTGGACCCCGAGGCGGCCGAGGCGCTCGCCAAGGAGATGGAGACGGTCGAGATCCGCAAGGGCGACGTCGTCTTCAACGAGGGCGAGCCCGGCGACAGCCTCTACATCGTGCTGTCCGGAAAGATCAAGCTGGGCCGCCGCGCGCAGGACGGCCGACAGAACCTGATCTCCGTGATGGGCCCGTCCGACATGCTCGGCGAGCTGTCGCTGTTCGACCCCGGCCCGCGCACGGCCACGGCCACCGCGGTGGTCGACACCCGCCTGGCCCGCCTGCGCAAGCAGAGCCTGCGCCCGTGGCTGACCAACCGCCCGGAGATCGCCGAGCAGCTCCTGCGCGTGCTGGCCCGCCGCCTGCGCCGCACCAACGACGCCCTCGCGGACCTCATCTTCACCGACGTCCCCGGCCGCGTCGCCAAGAACCTGCTCCAGATGGCGGGCCGCTTCGGCTCCCGCGACGGCGGCGTCCTGCGCGTGACCCACGACCTCACCCAGGAGGAGCTCGCCCAGCTCGTCGGCGCCTCCCGCGAGACGGTGAACAAGGCCCTGGCCGACTTCGCCTCCCGCGGCTGGCTCCGCCTGGACGGCAAGAGCGTGATCATCCTCGACCCCGAGCGCCTGGCCCGCCGCGCCCGCGTCTGACCCACCCGACCCGGGGTGTCATCAAACCCTGGCGACACAACGCCAGGTTGGTAACTTGGCGTAGTCGCGCCCGCGTTGTCACTGTGCGCAATCTCCGCGACAAACGCGCCGCGCCTTCCCACCCACTTTGCTCTGCTTCCCTATAGGAATCAGGCACATTGAGCAGCAACAATAACCTAAAGCACTCGACCAATTACCCCACGTACCGCAACTCTGCGTTGTGCTTCCTATAGGGAAGCAGAGCAAAGTGAGGAGAAGGGCACAGCGCTGCGCGCGCGACAATAACCGAGAGTGACCCCGCGGCCGAGAGGACGACTCAGTCCTCGAGCCAGGGGGCCGGGGTGTCGAAGGTCGGGTGGGCGACCGTGGGTTCGTCCGATGTGTCCCGTCGGTCGCCCGTCGGCGGGATCACCTGCAGCGGGCGCAGGGCCGACGTCGGGTCCGGGTCGCGGCGGACGCCGCCGAGGGTGTCACGCAGTTCGGTCGCCGTGGGACGGGCCGACGGGTCGTTCTTGAGGCCCTGGCGCAGGGTCGCGGTCAGCTCCGCCGGCACGCCCGGCAGGTCCGGCACCGGCTCCGCGAACAGGTCGATCACCGAGACGAGCGTCGGGTTGTGGCCCTCACGCCAGCGCGGCGGGCGGCCCGACAGCAGGGCATACAGCGTCGAGCAGAGGGCGTAGACGTCCGAGGCGGGCACCGGGCGGGCGTGGTGGAACAGCTCCGGGGCCGCGTAAGCGGGCGTCAGCTCCAGCGTGATCGATGTGTCGCGCGTCTCCGTCAGCACGGCGAGGCCGAAGTCAGCCAGGGCCGGCTCACCGAAGCGCGTGATCAGGATGTTGGCCGGCTTCACGTCGCGGTGCACCATGCCGAGGCTGTGCGCGTCCGCCAGCGCGTCGGCGATCTTCGCGCCGACGTCGCGGGCCTCGTGGTGGGTGAGCGGCCCCTGCTTGAGCCGGTCGGCGTAGGTGCCGTCGCACAGTTCCATGATGAGGAACGGGTGCTGGTCGTGGGTCACGCCCGCATCGAACAGGTCGACCACGTGCGGGTGCGACGACATCTGGCCCGCCGCCTTCGCCTCCCGCAGAAAGCGCCGCTGGTCCCGGTCGCTCTCCAGGGTGCGGTGCTCGACCTTGACCGCCACCTCGCGGCCGATGGACTCCTGCACGGCCCGGTAGACCGTGGCGTATCCACCTCGGGCAACGACGTGGAGCCCGGTCAGGCCGGGGATCGTGGGGTGTACGGCGGGCGGGGGGGCGCTCACACCCGGAAACGTTACGCCACCGCGGGGGACGACACGGCGGCGAGCACCGCGTCAACCCCCCGACGTTCACTCGCCTGCTGCGTGGCGTAGGCCTCGGCGACCGCCTGGCGGGCCACGATCTCGGCCTCGGCCGCCGCGCCCGGCTCACCGTCCGCGCCGGTCGCGGCCAACGAAGCGGCGAGTACGCGCAACGCGAGCACCCGGCTGCGCACATCCTCCGCCGGCAGCTCGACGGCACGCCGCGCCGACGCGACCGCGTCCGCGGGCCGCCCCGCGGCGAGCAGCGCCTCGGCGTGCGTGGAGAGCACCTGTCGCCGCGAGAAGATCAGGGCGGGGCGGGTAGCGGCCGAATCCACCTCGGACGCCACCGCCTCCAGCAGGTCCAGCGCGTTGGCGACGTCGCCCACCGCCAGTCTCGCCGCGCCCAGCAGCACGCGCGGCCCCACCGTCGCCGCCTTGTCCACGTCGTGCGACTCGATCACCGCGAGGGTGGCCCGCGCGTCCGCCTCGGCGGCCGCCGCGTCCCCGGCGGACAGGCTCACGAAGCCGCGGATCGTCCGGGCCATGCCGATGAGCAGCGGGTGGCCGGTGCGTTCGCCGTGGCGCAGCGCGTCGGTGAGCAGGTCGTGCGCGTGACCCGGCTCGTCCAGTCCCCGCGCGACGACTCCCCGGACCACGAGGGCGAACCCCATGCCCCACTCGTCGGCCGCTTCCGAGAAGTCCCCGTACGCGCGGCGGGCCTCGGCGTCGGCCGTACTCAGATCTCCTAATTCGGCGGCGGCGAAGGCGCCCACGGCCCGCAGCGTGCCCACGGCCCAGTCGTCGCCGACGCGGTCACCGAACGGCAGGAAGGCGTGGGCGAGCCGGCGCGCCTCGGTGAGCCGGCCGGCGAGCAGGCGGGCGAAGGCGGACGTGCCGCGCACCCACGCCCGGCCGGTCACGTCGCCCAGCTCGGCGAAGATCCGCGTGGCCCGGTTGATGGCCTGGTCGGCGGCCAGGAAGTCGCCGCGCGTGGTGGTGACCCAGGCGAGGTACTGCAACGACCAGGCCTGGCCGGTGCGGTCCCCCGCGGTCTCCGAGATCTCCAACGCCTTCGCGAAGAGCGTGGCCGCTTCGCCGAGGCGCCCCCGCAGGTACTCCGTCATGCCGATGCGGCGCAGCACCTCGGCGCGGACGTCGGCCACGTCGGCGGCCGTCGCCACGGCGAGCGCGCCGCGCCACGCGTCGTCGGCGCGTTCCGGCTCGCCCAGCGCCCGGTGCGCCAGTCCGGCGGTGAGCAGGCCGCGGGCGCGCAGGGCGGGGTCCACGCCGTCGGCGATGATCTTTTCGGCGTCGACCAGGGCCTCCTTGGCGCGGCCCAGTTGCAGTAGCGCGTTGGCGAGGACGAACCGGTCGTCGGGCGAGAAGTCGTCGCCGGCCATGGCCGCGGCCTGGTCGAGCAGCTGCGCGGCGCGCGCCGGTTCGCCGGCGACCAGCGCGGTCCGGGCGAGGCGGCCCCACGCGGCGACGGCCAGCGGCACGACGGCCCGGGCGGGCGCGTCGGCGCGCAGGCTCATGGCGTCGGCCAGGGTGGACGCGCGCTCGCCGTGCCCGGCGATGAACGAGTCCCGGTCGGTGGCGCTCCAGCCGTGCACCGGCGACGGGACCTGGGCGGCCCAGGCGGCCAGCAGCGCGTGCCGCTCGGCGAGGTCGGCCTTGCCGACGCCGGCGTACGCGGCCTCCCGCATGAGCGGGGTCGCGAACGCGTACCCGCCGTGGACACGCAGCAGCATGCGCCGGTGCAGCAGTTCGTCGACGGCCCGGTCCAGCTCGACGGTCACCACCGCGCCCGGGCGCGCCTCGCCGCGGTGCAGCCCGCCCCAAGCGGCGACGCGCCCGTCGCGCAGCGCCTCCAGCGCGGCGGCGGGCACCTCGTCGCCGACGACGGCCGCGTCGCGCAGGACGGCGCGGGCCACGGCGGGCAGCGCGTCGATGCGGGCCGCCAGCACAGCGGCGAGGTCACGGCTGAGCAGCCGCCCGCCCAGCGACTCGGGCGAGAGTCGCCAGGTGTGCGTCGCCCCGCTGCGCGCCCCCGTGGCGGTCAGCGTGCCGCGCTCGATGAGCATCGTGACCAGCTCGACGAGGTAGAACGGGTTGCCCTGCGCGGTGAGCAGCAGCCGGTCCTGATCGGCCTGCGGCAGCTTGCCGCCGCCCAGGTACGCGGTGAGCAGCCGGGCGGCCTCTGCCCCGCGCAGCGGGGAGATCGGGTACACCTCGGCGTCGGCGAGGCGGGACATGGCGGCCGGGTTGCGGACCAGCTCCGGGCGGGCCATGAGCAGCACGAGCGCCGGGCCGCGCAGGTGGCGCAGGGTCACCCCGAGCGCCTCGATGGTCTGCGGGGTCGCGTCGTGGAGGTCGTCGACGATCACGACGATGGGGCTCTCCAGCGCGGCCGCGCTGATCAGGTCGCCGACGGCCGCGGCCATCGCCTCGCGCTCGGCGTCGGCCCGCTCGGTGGCGACGTCGCCCGTGCCGGATGGCCGTTCGGCGCCGCCCGGACGCTCGACGGCGCCGGGCCGGTCGGCCTGCGCGGACACCCCGTCGCCGTAGCCGAGCAGGGTGAGCAGCAGGTCCACGCGCAGCTTCGGGGTGACGCCGGTGCGCCGCTCGACGAGCTGCGCGAACCGGCGCAGCCGGTCCTCCGCGCCGGCCCGGGTGGCGGCCGGGTTGGGCTCGGCGGGCAGGCCGGCGACCGCCCGGACCAGGTCGGCGAGGGGCGCGAGCCGGCGCCGTTCCCCGTACGCGGCGCAGCGGGCGGTGAGCACGCGGGCGCCGCCGCCGGTGTTGCGGTCGTAGCCGGCGGCCACCCGCGCGGCCTCGGCGGCGAACCGGGACTTGCCCAGCCCCGCCTCGGCGGTGAACACGACCACCCGGGGCTCGCCCCGGTCGGCGACCTCCGCCAGGCGGCTGGACACGATGCCGAGCTCGGTCTCGCGCCCCACGAACGGGGCCTCGTCACCCATGCCGGAGCGGGTGCCCGGCGAGTCCACGAGGCCGAGCAGCTCGTACGCCTCGACGGGGTCGCGTTTGCCCTTCAACCGCAGCGGTCGTAGCCAACGCCAGGAGGCGACGTGGCGCGTGGCGGCGCTCGTCACCGCCCCGGCGTACGTGGAGCCGATCGACGCCGCGTCAGCCAGCCGCGCGGCGGTGTTGACCGTGTCCCCGATGACCGTGTACTCCAGCCCGGCCTGCACGCCGGCCACGACGACGCCGGTGTTGAGCCCGAGCCGCAGCCCGCCGGGCGCCCCGCCGCCGCGCTCGTCGTCGAGCACCCGGCGCACGGCGCGCTGCATGGCGAGCGCCGCGCGCACGGCCCGCTCCCCGTCGTCCTCGTGCGCGACGGGCGCCCCGAACACGGCCATGATGCCGTCGCCGGTGAGCTTGTCGACGTGCCCGCCGAACGTCTTGACCGCACCGGCGAGCGCCGCCATGACCCGGTCGGTGACCGCCCCGACCCGTTCCGGGTCCACCCCCTCGGACCAGGCCGTGAAGTCGGACAGGTCGCCGAAGAGCACCGTGACGACCCGCCGTTCCGTGGCGGGCAGGGTCGCCGCCGCGGCAAGGGCGGCGCCGCAGTGGTGGCAGAAGTTGGCTCCGGGCACGGGGACGGTGCCGCAGACCGGGCAGGTCACGGCGGGTCCAACTGGTGCGCGGGCGGGATAGATTCCCGCTGGTCGGCTTGTTGACGCTCCTCTTGCCCCAGGTAGGCGAGCTGCGCCCGGACGGACCAGGCCGCCGCGGGCCACAGGTCCGTGGGCACGTCCCGGTAGACGACCGCGACAACCTCTTCCGGGGTACGCGCGCCCGCGGCGACAGACGCGCGCACCTCGTCGAGCCGCGCGTACCGGTGGGCGAGATAGAAGCGGGCGGCCGCCGCGCAGTCGGCGAGCGCGGGCCCGTGCCCGGGCAGCGCCGGCACCCCGTCGAGTCCGGTGAGCGCCTCGAGACTGCGCAGGTAGTCGCCGAGGTGCCCGTCCGGGTGGGCCACGATCGTGGTCCCCCGGCCGAGGATGGTGTCCCCGGTGAGCACAACGGTCTGCGCCCCGGGCTCCCGGGTGGCGACGAAGCAGACGGAGTCGGCCGTGTGGCCGGGCGTCGGCCGCAGTTCGAGGTCGAGGCCCGCCGCGGCGCCGAGGCGCCGGGCCGTCGCGCCGTCGCCCGCGTGTGCGGACAGCACGGGGACGCCGAGGCGTCGGACCAGCGGGTCGACGCCCTCGACGTGGTCCGGGTGGCCGTGGGTGATCAGGATGCCGGCGACCGGGCCGTGCGCCGCGAGCGCGTCGAGGTGCGCGTCGTCGTCCGGCCCGGGGTCAACGATCAGGCACGGCTTCGCGGGGTCGGCGCGCAGCACCCAGCTGTTCGTCCCGTCCAGGGTCATAACGCCCGGATTGTCCGCCCGGACGAGGGCGACCCAGGTCGGCAACTCCGCCAGGACCGCGGCGGCCGGCACGCTGACGTGGCCCACCATGCCGACGATCGTACTGACAGGTGTCAGCCGATCTCGAAGATGAACTCCACCTCGACCGGCGCGCCCAGCGGGAGTTCGGCCACGCCCACGGCGCTGCGGGCGTGCCTGCCCGCGTCGCCGAAGACCTCGCCGAGCAGCTCGCTGGCCCCGTTGATCACCGCCGGCACGGCGGTGAAGCCGGGCGCGGCGGCGACGAACCCGGTCACCTTGACGACCCGGGTGACCGCGTCGATGCCGACCAGGTTGTCGACCGCCGCCAGGCCGCTGAGGGCGCACCGGGCCGCCAACTCCTTCGCCTCGTCCTGGCTGATCTCCGCGCCGACCTTGCCGACCGCGATCAGGCGCCCGTCGGCCATCGGCACCTGTCCGCTGACGAAGACGTGCGGGCCGGAACGCACCGCCGGCACGTACGCGGCCAGCGGCGGGGTCACGGGCGGCAGCGTCAGGCCGAGTTCGGCCAGACGCTTACGGGCTGCGCTCACGTTATTACTCCTTGGGCCGCTTGAGATACGCCACCAACTGCTCCGGGTTCGGCCCGGGCACGACCGCTACGAGTTCCCACCCGTCGGCGCCCCAGTTGTCGAGGATCTGCTTCGTGGCGTGCACGAGCAGCGGCACCGTGGCGTACTCCCATTTGACCATGTGTGACCCGTCCCTCAAGTCGTGTATAGATCAAGAATCCTACCGGTCGGGGCATCCGGGCTGGACGGCGGCGAGGTAGCGTAGCGGCGCCGGCCCACCCCTTCGCACCGAGCGCCGAGGATGATCATGAGCGAGCCCACCCCGGAGCCCACCGCCCCCCAGCCGGGGGTGTACCCGCCGCCGCCCACCTACACCCCGGGCTCCTACGGCGCTCCGTCGTACCCCTCCGCGCAACCGGGCCACCCCACCCCGACCGGGCCGGTCCAGCCGGGCTACCCCGCGGCGCCGCAGGCCCCCACCAGCGGCTACCCGGCCGCGGCCCCGACCTCCGGCTACCCGACGGCCCCCACGTCCGGCTACCCGGGCGCGCCGACCTCGGGCTACCCGGGTGCGGCCCCGACGT
Organism: Luedemannella flava; assembly: GCF_039528515.1. Taxonomy (NCBI): domain Bacteria; kingdom Bacillati; phylum Actinomycetota; class Actinomycetes; order Micromonosporales; family Micromonosporaceae; genus Luedemannella; species Luedemannella flava. The sequence goes on along the minus strand of NZ_BAAALT010000016.1, from coordinate 49,124 downwards.
CGGGCTACCCCGGCGCGCCCACCTCGGGCTACCCCGGCGCGCCGGTCTCCGGCTACCCGGGCGCCCCCACGAGCGGCTACCCGGGCGCGACGCCGGGCTTCCCGCAGGGCTACCCGTACGCGCAGCCCGCCCCGAAGAAGAGCCGCAAGGGCCTGGTCATCGCCCTGGTGTCGGTCTTCGTCGTGCTGCTCGCCGGCGCCGGCGTGGGCGGCTACTTCGTGATCCAGGCGTCCCAACCGAAGGGCGAGGCGACCCCGGCCGCGGCCGCCAAGGGTTTCCTGGCCTCGATCTACAAGGACCACAGCGCCACGGGCGCCGCCCGGTTCGTGTGCAAGGCCGCCCGGGACGATGCCAAGATCCGCAGCGTGGTGGACAACGTCCGCGCGTACGAGCAGACGTACGACTCCCCGACCGTCACCTGGACGGATCCGGAGATCACCAACGGCACCGGCAAGGCTGACGCCACCGTGACGGTCAAGATGAGCACCGCCGACGGGCGGGTCGCCGAGAAGAAGCTCCAGCTGGCCCTCGTCGAGGATCGTGGCTGGTGGGTGTGTGACGCCACGCAACTGAGCTGAGCGAGACCGCGTACGGCACACCGGGTGCCGGTAACCTCCCTGGTGTGCCGACCCGCGATCAATTCCCGGCTGGGGACCCGGCGGCGGGCGTGACCCGCTGGCCGGCCCGGCTGCATGTCGTGACGGGCAAGGGCGGCACCGGCAAGACCACGGTGGCCGCCGCGCTCGCGCTCGCCCTGGCCTCCCAGGGCCGCCGTACCCTCCTCATGGAGGTTGAGGGTCGGCAGGGCATCGCCCAGCTGTTCGACCGGGACCCGCTGCCCTACCAGGAGCGGCCGATCGCGGTCGGCTGGCCGGGCACGCGCGCCGAGGGCGCCGGCGAGGTGTACGCGCTGGCCGTGGACGCCGAGGAGGCCCTCCTCGAGTACCTCGACATGTTCTACAAGCTGGGCCGCGCGGGCCGGGCGCTGCGCAAGTTCGGCGCGATCGACTTCGCCACGACGGTGGCGCCCGGGGTCCGCGACGTGCTGCTCACCGGCAAGATGAAGGAGGCGGTGACCCGCACGGTCGAGGGCAGGCGCGCCTACGACGCGGTGGTGATCGACGCCCCGCCGACGGGCCGGATCGGCCGCTTCCTCAACGTGACGGCCGAGACCGCCCGGCTGGCCAAGATGGGCCCGATCAAGACGCAGAGCGAGGGCGTGCAGGCCGTGCTGCGCTCCCCGGTGACGTCGGTGCACGTGGTGACGCTCCTGGAAGAGATGCCGGTGCAGGAGACCGCCGACGCGATCATGGAGCTGCGCGCGCTCGACCTGCGGGTGGGCTCGATCATCATCAACGCCGCGCAGCCGGACCTGCTGCCGACCGCGAAGATCACCCAAGCGGAGGTGCGCCGGGGACTGGTCGCCGCCGGGCTGCCCGCCGACAAGGGCACCGTGGCGGGGCTCGTGGCCGAGTCGCGGGCGTACCTGACCCGGCGCCAGCTGGAGGAGGGCCTGCGCGCGGAGCTGGCCGCCCTGGGCCGTCCGATGATGGCGCTGCCGGCACTGGCCGGCGGCGTGGACCTGGCCGGCCTGCACCGGCTGGCGGGCATCCTGCTCGGGGGGCCCGATGAGTGACCTCGACGTCGACGCCCTGCTCGGCAATCCGGACATCCGGATCGTGGTCTGCTGCGGCTCAGGCGGCGTCGGCAAGACCACCACCGCGGCCGCGCTGGGCGTGCGGGCCGCCGAGGTGCACGGCAGGCGCACCGTGGTGCTCACGATCGACCCGGCCCGCCGGCTCGCCCAGTCCCTGGGCCTCGTCGAGCTGGACAACACCCCCCGCGCCGTCCCCGAGGCGGCCGGCGAGCTGCACGCCATGATGCTCGACATGAAGCGGACGTTCGACGACGTCGTGCTCGCCCACACCGACGCCAAGCGCGCCGAGGAGATCTTCGCGAACCCGTTCTACCAGGCCATGAGCTCCACTTTCGCGGGCACGCAGGAGTACATGGCGATGGAGAAGCTGGGCCACCTGCGCGCCCGCGACGAGTGGGACCTGATCATCGTCGACACGCCCCCGTCGCGCTCGGCGCTGGACTTCCTGGACGCCCCGGCGCGCCTGTCGCGCTTCCTCGACGGCCGGATGCTGCGCCTGCTGATCGCCCCGGCCCGGGCCGGCGGGCGCAGCGTGTTCAGCCTGGTCACGGCCTCTTTCAGCCTGTTCGCGAAGCTCATGGAGCGCGTCCTGGGCGGGCAGTTGATCAGCGACCTGTCCGGCTTCGTCGGCGCCCTGGACAACATGTTCGGCGGCTTCCGCGACCGGGCCGAGGAGACGTACCGGATCCTGCAGGCGCCCGAGACGGCCTTTCTGGTCGTCGCCGCCCCCGAGCCGGACGCGGTCCGCGAGGCCGACTACTTCGCCGGCCGGCTCGCGGAGGAGCGGATGCCGCTGGCCGGCCTGGTCGTCAACCGGGTCCACGAGGTGTACGCCCCGGACATCCCGGCCGGGGAGGCGCTCGCGGCGGCGGACGCGGTCGAGGCGGACGACCCGGTGGCGGCCGGGGCTCTGCGGGTGCACGCCCGACTGGTGGCCCAGGTGGACCGGGAGCAGGCGGTGACGCTGCGGTTCCGGGAGGCCCACCCGAGCGTGCCGGTGGCGACCGTCGCGGCGCAGCCCGCCGATGTCCACGACATCGACGGGCTGCGGAAGATCGGCACGGCCCTGTCGGCCGACCCCGTCAACTTGTACTGACGAGTTCGTTGTCCTTCATCGCCGCCTCGAACATGCGGCGCCAGCTCGTGACCTGGGGGTGCCGCCGCAACAGCGCGCGCCGCTCCCGTTCGGTCATGCCACCCCACACGCCGAACTCGATGCGGTTGTCGAGCGCGTCGGCCAGGCACTCGTAGCGCACCGGGCAGCCGCGGCAGATCCGCTTGGCGACGTTCTGTTCGGCGCCCTGCACAAAAAGCGCGTCCGGGTCGCCGTTGCGGCAGGCCGCGAGAGTCGGCCAGTCACTGATCATCCCCATCTGTCACGTCCCCCCTTACGCTCCGGCGGTCCCCACCGCCCGGAGCGGACTTACCCCGGTATCAGGCACGGCTCCGCCCTGGTTGAGCTGGGCGTTGAGCACATCCCCCGCCGGACATCATGCTCCGTAGTCGTACGATTACGCAACGTTGTCCGTGAAATCCGCATAACAGGACACCTCATCCCGCATCAACTCTGGTGAGCGCAGCGGGCGAGGACCGGGCCGGCCGCACGCGCTCCGGCCGTACCGAGCCAGACCGGCCGCAGACCTTCCTCCGGAGAAAGGCGCTCCTCCGGAAGGCTTGCGACGCAATCCCGTGCAAACGGCTGCGGGGGGACCAGCGGTGCCCGACACTTGATGCCGGGCGCCACGCGTACGAGTGATCGTGCGCTCTGCCCAACGACCGTTGCGCGGGCCGGTAATGGTCAGCAAGCCGACGCATTGACGCGGGACCCACAGACGCGCGCACGTCACGTACCCTGTGCGCGTGAAGTGGATGCGCACGCGCGATCGGAGCCTGTTCGCCAACGCCGCTGCGCTACTCGTCTGCGGGGTCCTCGCCGGGGTAGTGGTCGCGGCCGCGGCGTTCCCGGCGATCGCGATGGGTGGCCTGGCGATGAAGTCCGGGTCGGACGCCTACGGCGGCCTGCCCAGCCAGCTCCAGGTGCTGCAGTCGCCACAGATCAGCTACGTCTACGCCTCGGACAACAAGACCCTGCTCGCCACGATCTACGACGAGAACCGCCACGACATCCCGTTGGCGCAGATTCCGAAGATCATGCAGGACGCCATCATCGCGGCCGAGGACGAGCGCTTCTACGATCACCACGGCGTCGACGTGCAGGGCGTGCTGCGCGCCTACGTGGCCAACCAGAACAGCGACGACCAGCAGGGCGCGTCCACTTTGACCATGCAGTACGTGCGCCAGGCGCTGACGTACTTCTCGGACAGCCCGTCGGACATCATCGCCGCGACCGAGCGCACCAACCTGCGCAAGATGAAGGAAATCAAGTACGCGCTCACGCTGGAGACCCAGCTGACCAAGGAGCAGATCCTCGAGCGCTACCTGAACATCGCGGCGTTCGGCAACGCCACCTACGGCATCTACGCCGCGAGCCAGGTGTTCTTCGGCAAGGAGCCGAAGAACCTGACCCTCGGCGAGGCCTCGCTGCTGGCCGGCCTCGTGAAGGCCCCCAGCACGTACGACCCGACGACCAAGACGGGCCTGAAGAACGCCCTGGACCGCCGGCAGTACGTGCTGAGCCAGATGGTGAAGAACGGGTACATCACCCAGGCCCAGTCCGACGAGGCCAACAAGGCCCAGCTCAAGATCATCGGCAAGCGCACCCCGAACGGCTGCGTGGCCACCCGCAAGAACGACTGGGGCTTCTTCTGCGACTACCTGTACCGCTGGTGGCTGCAGCAGGAGGCGTTCGGCGCGGACACCTCGACGCGCGAGAACAAGCTCAAGGCCGGCGGCTTCCGCATCGTCACCACCCTCGACGTGAGCGTCCAGGCGGCGGCGAAGAAGAACATCGAGAAGCAGCTCAAGACGGGTAATCCCATCGCGCTGAGCCTCGCCGCGATCGAACCCGGCACGGGCAAGATCAAGGCGATGGCGACCAACCGGAAGTACGGCCTGGACACGTCGGGTAACGGCCCGTCCACCGACCCGAAGAAGCGCAAACTCGGCATCAAGGGCACGTACCCGACCACCACGAACCCGCTCATCAGCGGCGGTGGCGACATCACCGGGTACAAGATGGGTTCGACGTTCAAGATGTTCACGATGGTCGCCGCGCTCGAGGCCGGCTACACGCTGGACTACCCGATCGCCACCAAGTCGCCCTACCAGTCGCAGTACGCCGTCGAGAGCAGTTCCAGGGCGGCCTGCAAGGACCGGAAGCACTGGTGTCCGGTCAACGCGAACCCGAAGTGGATGAACGGCCTGCGCACCATGTGGACCGGCTTCGGCCGCTCCGTGAACACCTACTTCGTGCCGCTGCAGGAGCGCGTCGGCGCGGACAAGGTGGTGGAGGTCGCCAAGCGGCTCGGCATGCAGTTCCGGGCCAAGGGCACCAAGGACGCCCCGGCCGACTACGAGTTCTCCAGCGACCCCGACCGCGCCCGGAACTGGGGCCCGTTCACCCTCGGCGTCTCGGACGCGGTGCCGCTGGAGCTGGCCAACGCCTACGCGACCCTGGCCGCCGACGGCAAGTACTGCGAACCCATCCCGGTCTCGAAGATCACCGACCACGCCGGGAACGTGCTGGACGAGGTCACCAAGCCGCGCTGCAAGCAGGCCGTCAAGGCCGACGTCGCGCGCGCCGCGGTGGACGCGGCCCGCTGCCCGGTCGGCGACCGCTCGTCGGTCAGCAAGTGCGACGGTGGCACCGCCACCGGCGTGCGCGGCATCGTGGGCAAGCCGGTCATGGGCAAGACGGGCACCTCGGACGTCAACTGGACGGCCACCATGGCACTGAGCACCAAGCAGCTCTCGATCGTCGGCACCATGGCGGATCCGGACTACGCCCAGCACGACAACGTGGGCGTCTCCATGTTGACCAACAACGCCGTGGCGTACACGATGCGCGACGCCCTCAAGGGCAAGAAGTCGGTCAATTTCACCCCGCCGTCGGCGAAGTACACCACCGGCAAGCGGGTCAGCATCCCCGGCAACCTGACGTGCCGCGGCGTGGACGAGGTCCGCTCGATCCTGCGCGGCCGGGGCTTCATCGTCGAGGTGGACAACAACCCGATCGACTCCCCCTGCCCCGCCGGCACCGTGGCGAGCACCGAGCCGGACCGCTGGACGATCGAGGACGGCTACGTCCTGATCCACATCAGCAACGGCAGGGGCACCAGGCCGCCCACCCAGGAGCCCGGCCTGCCAGGCCAACCCGGTAACGGGGGCGGCAACGGCAGAGACTGACGAGCCACACGGAAAACCGCGCTCTGCGACCAGAGCGCGGTTTTCTGTTTCCGGTACGTCTGTTCAGCCCGCGAGCTGCCTACGGACCTCCGCCGCCACGCGGCCGCCCTCGGCGCGGCCGGCGATCGCGGCCTGGACGGCCTTCATGGCCTGGCCCATCTGCCCCTGCGCGGTGAACCCGCCGGCGGCGAGCGCGCCGGAGACGATCTCGGCGATCTCCGCGTCGGAGAGCTGCTTCGGCAGGTAGCCGGCGAGCACCCGCTCCTCGGCCCGCTCCTTGTCCGCGGACTCGGCCCGCCCGGCGGCCGCGAACGCCTCAGCGGCCTCCCGGCGCTTCTTGGCCTCCTTGGTGAGCACGCCCAGCACCTCGTCGTCACTGAGGTCGCGCGCCGCCTTGCCGGCGACCTCGGCCGTCCGGACCGCCGCCAGGGCCATCCGCAGCGTGGAGGTGACCAGCTCGTCGCGGGACCGCATGGCGTCCTTGAGGTCGTGTTCGAGCCGCGCCTTGAGCGCCGTCATGGGAGTCGCACCGCCCTTCAGAAGTGAACCGCGACGCACATTACTCTGTGGCATATGCGTGCGCGCACTGTTTACCGCCTCGGCGCGGGCCTCGCGGTGGCCGGCGCGGCCACCTTCGCCTACGCCTCCCTCATCGAGCGGAACCTGTTCACCCTGCGCCGCTTCGAGGTGCCGCTGCTGGCCCCCGACGCGGAGCCCCTACGCGTCCTGCACGTGTCGGACCTGCACCTGATGCCGGCGCAGGCCCGCAAGCAGCGCTGGGTCGCCGAGCTGGCCGCCCTCGACCCCGACCTGGTGATCGTCACGGGCGACAACATGGCCCACCCGAAGGCCATTCCGGGCGTGCGCCGCGCCTATGAGCCCCTCTTCGACTTCCCCGGCGCGTTCGTCTTCGGCTCGAATGACTACAAGGGCCCGGTCTGGAAGAACCCGCTCAGCTACTTCGACCATGATCGGGAGTACGTCCAGGGCGTCGAACTGCCCACGGAGGAGCTGCGCAGCCTCCTGGTCGACGGCGGCTGGGCGGACCTGAACAACGCCCGCATCCTGCTCAAGGCCGGCGGCCGCTCCATCGAGCTGGGCGGCGTCGACGACCCGCACGTCGACCGCGACGACTACGAGCAGATCGCCGGCCCGGTGGACACGTCCGCCGAGGTCAACATCGGCGTCACCCACTCGCCGGAGCCGCGGGTCCTCGACGCCATGGCGTACGACGGCTTCGGGCTGCTGCTGGCCGGGCACACGCACGGCGGGCAGGTCCGGGTCCCCGGCGTGGGCGCTCTCGTGACCAACTGTGGCCTGCCCCGCAAGATGGCCCGTGGGCTGCACCGGTGGCCCGACAGCGACGCCTGGCTGCACGTGTCGGCGGGCCTGGGCACGCACCCGACGGCGCCGATCCGGTTCGCCTGCCGGCCCGAAGTGTCGCTGCTCACGCTCGTGCCGCGCTGACAGGGGGATACCGAGTTGGACCGTACGGCGCGGTCAGTTAGTATTGCCGGGCACCACCTCGGGGTGTAGCGCAGCTTGGCAGCGCGCTGCGTTCGGGACGCAGAGGTCGTGGGTTCAAATCCCGCCACCCCGACAAAGAGCGAAGGGCCAGGAGAAATTCTCCTGGCCCTTCGTCTTGTGTCAATAGGTTACTGATTTTCCCGAGTAACCGCGTCGATTGCCGCTTCCTCAAGCGCGGCCTGTTGCGCCCGCGTATCCAGCCACACCGGGCTGTGCACGACCGCGATCTTCGCCTCGTGGACGCCCACTAGTCCGGTCCTAATCAGGATCCGGATGCTGTCGCCCATGTAGACATCGCACTCCCGCAGAAACCGAATCACGTCGTCGATGGCCGCGCCGTCCGTGAGCATTTGCCGAGCCCCGGAAATCAGCTCAGCGTACTCTTCGCCACCCAACATGATCTCCTAGGTGAGGTCTCGCGTAATATCCGTCACGTGACCCGCAGCCGGACCTGTGGTTCGCACTCCGGTGATCCGGAGCTTGTCGTAGCCCTGCAGTCTAGCCTGGTCTTCAAGCTGCTTCAGGAAGTCCATCGCCTCGCCGCGTTGCAGCCGCTTTCGCAAGGCCTCCCAGTCCCCGATGCTGCCCCGGCCGGGGGCGATCGACACATCCTTCAACCAGAGCGTGCCGTCAGACGCTCTGACCTCATTCGCGAAAAAGTCGATCTCGCCAACCGACGTGTTGAAGGTGTGCTTATAGTCCATCCCGACCATAAAGACCGAGCAGGCTTCGTTGTGCACCAGGACCGGGGTGCTCAGCGCGAACACGTAGTACGTGTGAATGCCGGCGACGGTGAGGTTATAGGCCCGGGCCCGGTGTGCCGTCGCCATGTTGAGGCCGGCGACCGCGACCGAGCCGCCGCCCGCCGTGTAGAGCAGGTCACCCTCGTCGAATTGCTGAGTCTCCTGCCACTGCCGGTCGGTCGCGTTCCAGAAAAGGTGATCTTCGGTGGTCGTCACCGTCGCCCCGCCGTCCAGGCGGAGGTCAACGAGCATGTCGTCGTGGACCCAGACCTTCGTCACCTTGCGCGGGGCCTGCTCACCGGTCTCGGGGTCGGTGGCTAGCACCTCGTCTCCGACCCGGATCTCCGAGATGCGCTTTCTCGTCCCGTCGGCCATCAAGACCTCTGTGTCGCCCGAGAAGCTGTCCTTCTTCAGGGCGCCGAGCAGACATTCCACGGTTTGCGTGAATCTGACCTTGCTCGCTTCGTCTGCGGCGCCGACCGCCTTCGCGCCATTCTTGATCCGTGCCATCGCTGCGATCTTGCCGACCTTGGCAATGGTAAATATCAGGCCGATGACGTTGACGGCTGTCCATACACATCCGCTGACAGAACCTTCGCCGAAGCAGTCCTCCGCATCGGAGACGCCGGTGAAGTCCTTGAGCATCTTCCAGGGGTCGACCTCGCCGTTCCGCTCCGCGTATTCCGTGCAGGTGATGCCGCTCATCTGCTTGCACAGGAACTGCTGAACGACATTCTTCATGTACGGCTCGTACGGGAAGTCCTCGAGGATATCCTTCTTGAAGTCGCAGTTGCAGTACTCGTTAGCAAAGATGCTGAATTCCTCGGCGACCGTGATGGTGACCGAGACGTATCCCTTGGTCGCCGATGCGCAGGCACTCGCGGCGTACTGGTTTGTGTAGTTACAGCTCGCCGTGGCGAGGCTGGCGAAGCTCCAGAGACCGCTCGGATCACTGAATGTGATCGGGCTGTTACCCGAGTAGCTGTAACCGTTCCACTGCTGCGGGTCGTTCATATCCATGACGGGGTCGACGGATATGAAGCGGCCCGTGTTGGGGTCGTATTCGCGGGCGCCAAGATGCGTCAGGCCCGTGTTGTCCGTCGTGCCGCCCACGAAGCCCTTGGTGTTCGGCCAGGTCACGGCCGCCCCGCGAGCTCCGCCGTAGGGCAACTGGCGCCGAGCCGTGAGCTGCTGGTCAGACTGGCGGATCGAGACCTGTGCCGTGCCCTGGTGGTCACCGCCGAGCCAGGTCAGGCCGGCGGCATCACGCGATGCAAACACCGCGTCACCGAGCGCGTAGTAGCGGGTGCAGGTCACCACCTGGGACGACGTGGTGTACCGGACCTCCTGGCCGGGCAGGTAGAGGGTCTTGCCGGTCGGGTCGCGGCGGATCAGGCGGTTGCCGTCGGCGTCGTAGATGTAGCTGGTGGCGCCGGTCGCGTCGGTCGAGGTCGCCAGGTGGCCCTCGGGATCCCAGGTCAGCACCTGCGAACCGGCCGTGGTGGGATTCGACGCGTCGCAGTCGTTGGTTCCCGTTCCGGCCGGGCGGCAGAGCGTAGCGCCGTTGGCGTCGTAGCGGTACTCGGAAACCTGCGCACCCGTCGTCGAGTTGACCGCGTGCGGGCGGGTCGCGCTCGCACCCGCGGCCGGGTACTGGTAGTCGGTGACGTAGTTCATCGACGTCGTGTGAACGGTGAGCTTTGTCCGGTTGCCGGTCTTGTCCAGCGCCCAGGTGTGCCAGTAGGGCGCCGGCCCACCCAGCGCGGCGGTCGACTTGGCGGCGTTACAGTCGCCGCTGGCCGGAGTCCATGCCTCGGTAAGGCGGCGGAGGAAGTCGTACGTGAAGCACTGGGTGTCGTCCACGGGATCGGGCGCGGCATCCGTGATCTTCGTAATGTTGCCGGCGTTGTCGTACGTGAGGCGCTGATCCATGACCGTGTACGGGGCCACCGTGTCGCGGTCCGTACGAATGCCGGTGATCCGACCGGTCTCCAGTTGCCGGGTGTAGGACTGCCAGACCCGGCCACCGGCGGTGTCATCGGTGTCGAGAGTGATCTGCTCGGTCTGGCCCAGCGCGTTGTAGGCGACAGCGGGAACCAGCTTGAGATTCGTTCCAGGGCTGGTCCCGTACAGCGACGACATCGCGATGGGCATGCCGAGGCTGTTGTGGGTGTAGGACAGCGTCTCGGTCGGTAGCCCGCCAGTCGCCATACCGGGGAGCGTTGACGACGTCAGCGACCCGTCGACGCCGTTGTACGTGTTGGCGTAGGCGTAGGTGCCCGCGAGGCCGGTCTCGGCCGACGGAATAACGATCTCGCTCTGGGTGGGCTGGTAGCGATCGTTGTAGGCGAGGATCTTGCTCTGATAGAGGGCGGTGCCGACCTTGCGGGTCGAGGTGCTCAGCTGACCCTTCGCGATGGTGTCATAGACCCACTGGGCGCGCAGCGTGCCGCTGAGCGAGTCCTCGTAGACCGACTTCTTCCGGCCGAGCGCGTCGAGCACGAAGAGCAGCTTCTTGTTGTTGCTGTCCGTCACCGAGGTGAGCCGACCAGCGTTGTCATAGCCGTACTTCGTGGTGCCCTTGTCCGGATCCTTCGCCTCGCTCAGGCGGCCGAGCAGGTCATATGTGGACTTCCACTCGTTGCCCAGTGCGTCGGTGACCGTGGCGAGCTGGCCCTTGGCGTTGTACGCGTACGACGTCTGGTCCCACGTGCCCGCGGTGGTCGGCGTCGGGGTGGCACCGAAGTACTGCCGCAAGGCTGTGGTCCGACCATGCGCGTCGACGACCGTCGAGGCGGCCGTGCCACCGGCGGGCGGGGTGACGTCCGTACGGTCGCCGCCGTAAGCCGTCGTGGTCCGCCACCGTTCCGCGTCGTACGGCTGGAAGATGACGGCGGTCTCCCGCTTCGCACCGTCGAAGACGGTGCGGTACTGGTTGGGCACGTCGGTGCGCTGCGTGGCGGTGACCAGCGTCGCGCTCGGCGCGCCGGTCGCGTAGTACAGGTTGTAGGTTTTGACCTTGTTGCCGACGGTGTCGTAGAAGTTCTCCGTGATCAGCCGCCCGCCCGACGGCGACGCCGTCTGGGTCTGCCGGTCGCGCATCAGGCCGTCGTACAGGGCGTACCGGGTGATGTACTGCTCCGAGCCGTTGAGACTGCTGGTGGACACGACCGTTGGCGCGTTCGTGCGCAGCTGGTATCCGAACGTCAAGTTGGCGGTCTTGGTGGCTTTGTCGCGGCCCGGCAGCCAGACGCTGGTCATTCGACCAAGACCGTCATAGGCGATGTCGGTGCGCTTGAGGTTCGCGTCGACAATGGCCGTGCCCATGCCGTACGCGGGGTCGAGCGTCGTCGTGGTCACGTGCCCGAGCGGGTTCGTCGCCTTCATAGCGGTGACCGGCCCGCCGGTCAACGGCGTGAACTCGGTCTTCGACTCGTAGTTCAGGGCGTCCCAGGTGCTCGTCGCCCGACCGTGGATGTCGTACGCGAACCGCGACGTCGTGAGGAACGTCGGCGAACCCGAGTTCCACGTGGACATGACTTCGGTCTTCGCGACAAGTCCCTTGTCGGGGGCCTCCAGGAACGCGTTGTCGTCGTAGATGGTGCGGTCCTCGCCGATGATCTGCGCCTCGGTCAGTGTGCCGGTGGTGCTCGCGCAACCGACCGCGTACTTCTGCACCTTGTGTGACTTGTCCATGATCCACGCAGTGTTGTTGCGCGGCTCATAGGTCGTCTTGACGCACGTCTCGTCGCCCGTGACGGCGGTGTCGCCCAGGTCCTCCACCTGCACGGCCATGCCGTACGCGTCGAACGTGGTGGTGGCGGACGCGACCAGGTCAGCACGTCCGCCGTCGCGCGCCGCCCGCTTGTGCGTCGCCTTGATGGCGACGAACCGGGCCGACACCGAGCCCCGGGTGGCGGTGGCCGCGGACTGCCACGGCTCGTTGACCTCGCGGGTCACCACGGCGCCGCCCGGGCCGTTGAAGACCGTGGTCTCGCGGGCCAGGCCCGCGTAGGCGTTCTCGTCGTTGACGGTGGCCACGCCCGTGCCGGTGATGGTGACGGTGCGGGTGCCGCCGCTGTCGTTCGCCCGGTCACCGTGCATGCCCCGGAAGAACTTCGTTTCCGTGTACGTGCGACCCGGGTCGTCGGGGTCGCCGACGGTCACGCCGACGCGCCCGTAGCCCCGGTAGTCCGACCAGTCGCGATCCTTGGGGTCGACGAGACCGTCGTCATCGGTGTAGTGCCACGCCACACCGTCGTAGTACGTGTAGTGGTAGGCGATGCGCGGGCTGCCCTGCGGGGCCGCGCCGCCGGTGTGGTCGATCTCGTAGATGTCGGTGACGACGTACTTGTGGAACCAGTCCTGCTTCGGCGTCGCCGCCCCTTCGGGCGTCCACCGCACCGGGTAGCACCGCTTGGTGTTGGTCGCGGGGTTGGGTGGCGACCCGGCGACGCACTCCGGGGCCGAGTACGTGATGTTGATCGTCCCGCCCGACTCGTTGCGGATGCGGGCCACGCGCCACCAGTTCATGGCCGGGGCGAAGTCGACCGTGTCCACCCGGTTGGCGAGCTGGATGCCGGCGAACTCGATGTCCGGCACCGTCGTCGTGGTCCCGGCGAGGCCCTCGTGGGACAGCTTCGACAACCACAGACCGGCCCGGGTGCCGTCGCCCGGGTCGGGGAAGCTGTGCCGCAGCGTCCACCGCTCGACGTTGGAGTAACTCGAGCCGGACCGCACCTGCGTCGTCACCGTCGCGAGGCGCTTCGTGGTCCAGAACGTCGGCGAGTAGTTCTCGCACGGCGTGCCGGTGCACTCCGAGTCCCACGGGACGTCGGGCCAGTTGGTCGCATTCTTGGTCGTGCAGTTCGAGACGCACCGGTCGGCGACGCCGAAGTCGACCCGCTGCGGTGCCGGCGCGTCGAGCACCGACTCGATGTTGTTGTCCCGGCGGGTGCCGTAGTCGACCCGGTCGAGGTAGCCGCCCCGGACGTATGTCGGCGCGTCGCTCGAGTCGAGGTTGCGGCCGTACTTGTTGGTCTCCTTGACGTACCAGTACGACATGGAGTTGCCGTTGACGTCCACGACGTAGTCGAGGTTCCACCGCCACGCCTGCACACAGTCCGAGTCCTCGAACGCGGTCGCGTGGCACGGCTCGTTGGGGTCGTTGCCGTACACGGGCACCGTGTAGGTCGACTCGGTCACCGGGTCGCCCGACGTCCAGCCGGGCAGCCGGTTCAGTCCGAACCAGTACTGCGTGCCGTCGGTGGTCGTGACGACCCAGTACTCGCCGTCGTTGTCGCCGTTGACGCCGCCCGTCTCGCGCCGGATACGGGTGCCGTCGTCGGCCCGCAGGTGCCACCGACCCTCAGTGCTGTTGTAGATCAACTCACCGGAGTGCCCGGCCAACGACAGGACCGCGTTGTTGGTCTCCCAACACATGTCGCCGGTCTTCTCGTCGTTGTTCGCGTCGTCGTCCATGTCCTCGGCACATGGCAGGTAGCGACGCTCGATCAGACCGCCGGCGCCGACATCGAAGCCCTCGCCGGCCCAGGACGGCTGGTTATTCGAGGCCGCGTGCCGGCCGTCCACCGACTGCGAGTTGTAGCCGACCGACACCTGCGGCGCGAGCCCGCCGGCCGACGGCGGTACGCGCATCGGGTAGGACCAGTTGAACGCACCCGAGTTCCCGCCGGCAGACCACGTCGACGACGACTGCAGCGACGTAGCCGCGTAGGACCCCGAGGGTCCCGACGGGGCGGCGGCCAGCGCGACCACGCTGCCCGCGGACGACACCGCGACGCTGGCCGACACGGCCTTCGCCTTCACGTCATTGGTCGACTTCAACGGTGTGCCCGCGCACGCGCGCTCCTCCGGCGTGGTCAGCGCACAGGCCGGCAACGACACCAGCCGCAGCCGTGACGCCCAGTCCGCGCCGTACGCGCCGGCGAACGCCTTGTAGTCGACACTGAGCGCGATCTTCCCAGCCGCCGACGAGCCGTCCGTGCGCGCGACCTTCATGACCACGCCGGTGACGCCCGCCTTGGCGGTCGCCGCCCGGTCGAGCACCTCCACGCGCACCTGCTTGGGCGCCGCCGTGCTGGTGGTGTCACGCGCGGAGGACGAGCTGGACGCGCCGGTCGCACCCACCTTCAGGTTCAGCCCACCGGCCTTCGCGGCCGTCGTCGCGGCCGCCGCGGCGTCCGTCGCGGACGACGAACCAGCGGCAGCCGCGAGGCTCACGGTCGTCGCACCCGCCGACGGCCACTCCGCCGGCGGGTTCGACGCCGCCGGCAATGTGTCCGTCGAGTTGGGCAGGACCGGAGGCGCCGACCACGACACGTTGGATACCGGCACGGCCGGCACGGTCTGCGGCGTCGGCGGTGCCGCCAACGTCGCCGCCGCGCCCGGCCACGCGAACGCCGGCTGGTCCGACAGGGTGCCTACGAGCACCCCAGCGAGCGCCATGGCCACGGCTCGCCTGGCAGTGCGCCGCAGCCGATCCGGCCGGGATGTATGCGGGTGAACCTGGACCACATGCCCATCAGAAAGACGTGACGTCACCGGGGTACCTCCGGGGAGAGTCGTCGAGCTCGTTCAGGAAGTCGGCATGACAAATCCGGTCGCCTTGGACCAGGCTTGAGGGTGGGCAAAGGCACGTGTACCGCAGGCCGACCGAGGCGCTGCCGACAAACCTGGCATGGACACCGTCGCTGCCGATGCAAGCGTCCAACAGTTCAAAATCGGCTCGTACGAACCCAAATGCTCGACGAGCCTGCAGCGGGAAGCAATCGAACCCGGTTCGGCGCTTTCTTCAAACGACTGAGGATGATGGTCGACGGCTGGGCGTGCACAGCGGTGCTGAACCTCGATCGCCACTTCTTGCCCCCGCGGTGGAGTCGTGATCAGGGTCGAACGATATCGGCATGCATGCCGAGTAGTCAATGCCTCTGGTATCGATGACCTTACGGCACACGAACTCCAGCAATACCTCAGACAGAAGTGGCGCTGGCCCGCCGATACATAGCCCTCGAACTCGCTTCACGGCAACGTGAATCGGCCCGACGCACGATTTTGAACAACGTGCCGCCAATGAAACAATGCAGGTCAGAAGCCGCTTATTCTCGCAACCACTCGGAAAGCTGCTCGATCGCCTCTTCTATGTCAGCGGTTTGGGCTCTAGCCCAATCCGATTCCAACAGGAATGGCGGACGTCCATTCGGCAGCGAATCGAGTTGGAGTTCAGGACCGTCGGGAGGAAGTGAGATAAACCAAACATTGTCATCGTCAGCAGGATGGGAAACCGATAAACGCACGACCTGGAGTCCCGGATAGGATTTCCTCAATGCGAACAGAATATCGTCTACCGGCCCACCAGTGCGGTCGGTAGGGTTCCAAAGTACGCCGCGCTTCATCGAAAGTGCCCCCTAGGATCTGCAGATACGCCTAGCACCGCCGCTTTCCAAGTGCCTCTGGCGTCATCCGGTCAGCCTTAGCGACAGGATTATTCTCAAGCTCACCGAATGGGTTGTTGTCGCCGAGGGTCACATTTACATGATTATTATTCATCGCACCACCCGGGCCAACTTCTGGAGCATAGACAACTGTTCCGCCGGCTGCACGAATTGCACCAGCCGTGGTTACCCGAATGCTCCCGTGGGGTACTGCCGCCCCGGCTTCGCTTACTGTTGTTCCCATCGAACCAGAGAATACCTCCCCGGGTCCAGCCATAGCGCTCTGGCCACCCCTAACAATAACGAAGTCGTCAGGAACTTCCCAGCCACCGTCGTTGTGCACCAATACCGGCGTTGACCCGGCGAGTACATAGTAGGTATGTAGGTCGTCGACCGTTAGGTTGTACGCCGCAGCGCGGTGGATTGTTTTCCAGTTCAGTGAATCAACGGCCACCGTGGACATACCAAGAGCGAGAACCCGGTCGCCCTTGTCCATAAACTGGGCTTCTTGCCACTGCTGATCAGTTTCGTTCCAGAAAAGGTGATCTTCCGTGGTAGAAATTGTCAAACCATTCTGCAGCACGAGGTCGACCAGAATGTCGTCATGGACCCAGATGTTGGTAACCAGACGTGGTCCTTGTTCTCCCGTTGCTGGGTCTGTCGCAACTACAATGTCACCGACACGGATCTCGTCGATCGGCTTAGTGGTTCCATCTGCCAGCAAAACGGGCGTGTCGGCAGAGAAGCTGTTTGATCCGAATGATACCGGGCAAAATTTCGGAATATCGTCGAGCTTTGTCGCCAGCCCTCTAAGGCGCTTGATGTTCTTGAGGGCAGTTACAGCCTTGCCCAGTCCGTAGCCGACGAAGCCGACTGCCACCCAGGCGCATCCAGACCATTTGCCCTTGAAGCAGTCGATGTAGTCGTCAACTCCAAGGAGTGTCCCGAGGAGCTTGAACCCCGCCGCGGCTTGCGCATCTAGATAGTCGCAATAGTCGCAGTTCAGAAGCGGCACGTATCCGAGGCCAAGTTCCTTCGCCAGGAGATACAGGTTCTCGGCGTCGGCAAACACCTGATTCTGCGCGTCCGTCGACGGAAGGCAAGGGCTCAATGGATTCGTCAGGCCACCAATAGGCATCCGGGTGCAGCCTATCCTGGACCATTCGGTGTACGCGCGTGCGTATTCCTTTGGGTCGATGTCTGGCGCCTTTTTCTTTCGCGCGTTGCCGTTCGCGTCGAAGCCGGTTTCCATCGGGTGAGACGTTTGGGATTGTCCCGTCACCACAGAGCATGCGTTGTCATTGCACCATGAGCCGGGTTCGAGGCCGCTCGGGTCACTCAGGGTTATCGGGCTGTTGTTGGCGTAGGAATAGCCGTTCCAGTGCTGCGGATCAGCGAGATCCATGGCCGGGTCCACAGAGATGAACCGACCCGTTGCCTGGTCGTACTCACGCGCGCCGAGGTGTACGAGCCCTGTGTTGTCGTTGACGCCACCGACGAACCCGCGCGTGTTTGGCCACGTCACAGCGGCACCGCGGCTAGCGCCGTACGGCACCTGGCGGCGGGTGGTGACCTGCTGGTCAGACTGCCGAATGGCGACCTGCGACGTTCCCTGATGGTCGGAGTTCAGCCACGTCAGGCCCGCGGCGTCACGGGACGCGATCGTCTTGTCGCCGAACGCGTAGTAACGCGTGCCGGTAACGGCCTGCGACGCCGTGGTGTAGCGGACTTCCTGCCCGGGAAGATAGAGCGTCTTGCCCGTCGGGTCACGCCGGACCAGCCGGTTTCCCTCGGCGTCGTAGATGTAGGTGGTCGCGCCGGACGAGTCGGTCGAAGTAGCGAGGTGACCTTCAGGATCCCAGGTAAGAACCTGCGATCCAGCCGTCGTCGGCGTGGCCGCGTCACAGTCGTTCGTGCCGGTGTTCACCGGTCGACACACGGTGTTGCCGTTGGCGTCGTAGCGGTACTCGGCGACCTGCGCGCCGGAGGACGAACTGACCGCATGCGGTCGCGACGAGCCGGTGGCCGGGTACTGGTAGTCGGTGACGTAGTTCATCGTCGACGTGCGGACCGTCAGCTTCTTGCGGTTGCCCGTCTTGTCCAGTTCCCACGCGTGCCAGTAGGGCGCCGGCCCGCCGAGCGCGGCGGTCGACTTGGTGGCATTGCAGTCGCCGCTGGTCGGGGTCCAGGCCTCGGTCAGCCGCTGCAGGTAGTCGTAGGTGAAGCACTGGGTGTCGTCGACCGGATCCGGCGACACGTCCGTGACCTTTTTGATGTTGCCGGCGTTGTCGTACGCGTAGCGGACGTCCGCGACCGTGTACGGCGCCACGTTGTCCCGGTCCGTACGGATCGCGGTCGTCCGGCCCGTGTCGAGTTCACGGGTGAACGACTGCCATACGCGCCCGCCGGCCGTAGCGTCCGTATCGAACGTGAGTTGATCCGTCTGGCCCAGCGCGTTGTACGCCACGGCCTGGACCAACGACATGTTGGTTCCCGGGCTTCCGTAGAGCGAGGACATCGACGTCAACAGACCGAGGCTGCTGTACGTGAAGGACAGCGTCTCCACGGGGAGCCCGCCTGTCGGCATACCCGGAACCGTGGTGGAGGCCAACGAGCCGTCCGCGGCGTTGAACGTGTTGTTGTAGACGTACGTGCCGCTCAGCCCGGTTTCCGTGGACGGAATCGAGATCTGGGTGCTGACGGGCTGGTAGTTGTCGTTGTACTCCAGGATCTTCGTCTGGTACGCGGCTGTGCCGACGAGGCGGGTGGACGTACTCAGCAGGCCCTTCGCGATGTTGTCGTAGGTCCACTGGGCGCGGAGCGTCCCGGAAACGGTGTCCTCACGTAGAGACCGCTTTCGGCCGAGCACATCGAGGCTGAAGAACAGCTTCTTGCCGTTGAGCTCGGTCGAGGTCAGTTGCCCCTCGTTGTTGTAACCGAACTTCGTCGTGCCCTTGTCGGGATCGACCGTCTGAATCTCCCGACCCAGCAGGTCATAGGTGTGGATCCACTGGTTGCCCACGGCGTCGGTGACGGTGCCGAGCTGCCCCTTCGCGTTGTAGGTGTAGTTCGTCTCGTCCCACGTGCCCGTCGTGTACGGGGTCGGGGTCGCGCCGGTGTACATCCGCAACGTGCGCGTGCGACCCTGCGCGTCCAGGACGGTCGACGTGGCGGTCCCGCCTGCCGGCGGCGTCACGTCGAGGCGATCCCCGCCGTACGCGGTCGTCGTCCGCCAGCGCTCCACGTCGTACGGCTGGAAGATCTCCGCCGTGGGACGCGACACGCCGTCGAACACCGTGCGGAACTGGCTCGGCACGTCCGTACGCTGCGTGGCGGTGACCAGCGAGGTGCCCGGGCTGCCCGTCGCGTAGTAGGCGCCGTAGGCCTTCACCTTGTGGCCGACGCTGTCGTAGAAGCTCTCGGTGATGATCCGCCCGCCGGACGGCGACGGGCTCTGCGACTGCCGCTCCCGCAGGAGCCCGTCGAACAGCGCGTAGGTCGTGACGTACTGTTCGGACGCGTTCAGCTCCTTCGTCGTGACGACCGTCGGAGCGTTCGTACGGAGCAGGTAGCTGTACGTCATGTTGGCCGACTTGGTCGCCTTGTCCCGACCGGGCAGCCAGACGCTGGTGAGGCTGCCGAGCGCGTCGTACGCGAGATCGGTGCGCTTCAGGTTCGCGTCGACGATGCTGGTGGGCGACCCGTACGCCGGGTCGAGGGTCGTCGTGATGACGTGCCCGAGCGCGTTGGTAACGGTCGTGCCGGTCACCGGACCGCCGGTCGCGGGGGTGTACGCGGTCGTGGTCGCGACGTTCAGGGCGTTCCACGACGTTGTGGTGCGGCCGTGCGCGTCGTACGCCGCGCGGGACTTGGTGATGAACGTCGGGGTGCCGGAGTTCCACGCCGACATGGTGTCCACCTTCACGGCGAGTCCCTTGTCGGGCGCCTCGAGGTAGGCGTTGTCGTCGTAGGTCATCCGGTGCTCAGTGATGATCTGAGCCTCGGTCAGCGTGCCCGTCGTCGCCGAACAGGTCGCCGCGTACGTCTGCAACGTGTGCGGCTTGTTCAGAATCCAGGCGGTCGTGTTGCGTGGCTCGAAGGTCGACTTGGTGCACGTCTCGTCACCGGTCACCGCGGTGTCGCCAAGATCTTCGACCTGTACGGCCATGCCGTAGTTGTCGAACGTGCTGACTGTTGAGGTCACCCGGTCCGCGCGACCGCCGTCCCGGGCGATCCGCTTGTGGTTGGCCTTCACCACGACATAGCGGGCGGTGACGGTGTCGCCGTTGAACGTCCGGGTCGCCGTGGCCGCGGACTGCCAGGGCTCGTTGACGTCGCGGGAGACGACCGCCCCGCCCGGTCCGTTGAACACGGTCGTCTCGCGGACCATGCCGGCGTAGGCGTCCTCGTCGTTGACGGTGGTCACGCCGGTGCCGGTCACGGTCACGGTGCGGGTGCCGCCGCTCGGCGCGGCCTTGTCGCCGTGCATGCCGCGGAAGAACCTGGTCTCCGTATAGGTACGGCTCGGCTCGTCCGGGTCACCGGTCGTCACACCCACCCGGCTGTAGCCGCGGTAGTCCGACCAGGTCTTGTCCTTCGCGTCGATGAGGCCGTCGTCGTCGTTGTAGTGCCACGCGGCGCCGTCGTAGTACGTGTAGTGGTAGGCGATGCGCGGGCTGCCCTGCGGCGCCGCGCCGCCAGTGTGGTCGATCTCGTAGACGTCCGTGACCACGTACTTGTGGAACCAGTCCCACTTCGGGTTGGTGGCACCTTCCGGCGTCCACCGCACCGGGTAGCAGCGCTTGCTGTTGGTCTCGGCCGTCGGGGTCGAGCCGGCCACGCAGTCCGGCCCCGAGTACACGACGTTGAGCGTGCCGCCGGTCTCGTTTCGGACGCGGGCGACCCGCCACCAGTTCATAGCGGGCGAATGGTCGATCGTGTCGACCCGGTTGGCCAGCTGGATGCCGGCGAACTCGATGTCGGGAACCGTGACGGTGGTCCCGTTGAGGCCCTCGTGGGACAGCTTGGCCAACCACAGCCCGGCCCGGGTGCCGTCGCCCGGGTCGGGGAAGCTGTGCCGCAGCGTCCACCGCTCGACGTTGGCGTAGCTCGACCCGGACCGGATCTGCGTCGTCACCGTCGCGAGGCGCTTGCTGGTCCAGAACGTCGGGGAGTAGTTGTCGCACGGTGTACCCGTGCACTCGGAGTCCCACGGCACATCCGGCCAGTTGGTGGCGTTCTTGGTGCTGCAGTTCGAGACACACCGGTTCGCGACCCCGAGGTCCACGCGCTGGGGCGCGGGGGTGTCGAGCACGGAGTCGACCCCGCCGTCCTGACGCGTGCCGTAGTCGACCCGGTCCAGGTAGCCACCCCGGACATACGTGGGTGCGTCGCCGGAGTCGAGGTTGCGGCCGTACTTGTTGGTCTCCTTGACGTACCAGTACGACATCGAGTTGCCGTTGACGTCCACGACGTAGTCGAGGTTCCACCGGTACGCCTGCACGCAGTCGGAGTCCTCGAACGCGGTCGCGTGGCACGGCTCGTTCGGATCGTTGCCGTACACCGGCAAGGTCCAGGCGGACTCGGTCACCGGATCGCCCGACGCCCAGCCCGGCAGCCGGTTGAGCCCGAACCAGTACTGGGTGCCGTCCGGGGTCGTGACGACCCAGTGCTCGCCGTTGTCGTCGCCGTTGGTCGCACCCGTCTTGCGCTCGATGCGGGTGCCGTCATCGGATCGCAGGTGCCAACGGCCCTCGGTGCTGTTGTAGATCAACTCACCGGAGTGCCCGGCCAACGACAGGACCGCGTTGTTGGTCTCCCAACACTGGTCACCGTTCTTCACGTCGTTGTTCGCGTCGCCGTCCATGTCCGTGGCGCACGCCGTGTACCGGCGCTCGATCTGGCCACCGGCGCTGGCATCGAAGCCCTCACCGACCCACGACGGCTGGTTGTTCGACGCGGCGTGCCGCCCGTCCACCGACTGCGAGTTGTAGCTGATGCCGACCTGCGGACCAAGCCCGCCGGCCGAAGGCGGCACCCGCATCGGGTACGACCACGTGAACGCGCCGGAGTTGCCGCCAGCGGCCCACGTGGCCGAGGCCTGCAGCGACGTGGCCGCGTAGTTACCCGCCGGACCCGACGGCGCCGCCGCCAGCGCGACCACGCTGCCCGCGGACGACACCGCGACACTGGCCGACACGGCCTTGGCCTTCACGTCATTGGTCGACGTCAACGGCGTGCCCGCACAGGCCCGCTCCTCGGGCGTCGTCAACGCACAGGCCGGCAACGACACCAACCGCAGACGCGACGCCCAGTCCGCGCCGTACGCGCCCGCGAACGCCTTGTAGTCGACACTGAGCGCGATCTTCCCAGCCGCCGACGAGCCGTCCGTCCGCGCGACCTTCATGACCACACCGGTGACGCCGGCCTTCGCCGTCGCCGCCCGGTCGAGCACCTCGACCCGCACCTGCTTCAACGGCACCGAACCGGTGACATCCCGTGCCGACGACGACGCCGACGCCAGCGCTCCCAACTTCAGGTCCAGGCCACCGGCCTTCGCCGCCTGCTTCGCGGCCGCCGTGGAGTCCGTCGTGGCCGACGAACTCGCCGGCGCCGCCAGGCTCACCAGGGCGGATCCCCCCTCCGGCCACTCCGCCGGCGGGTTCGACGCCGCCGGCAGAGTGTCCGTCGAGTTCGGGATGACCGGCGGCGCCGACCACGCCACGTTCGACACCGGCACCGCCGGCACCGACTGCGGCGTCGGCGGCGCCCCCAACGCCGCCGCCCCACCCGGCAACGCGAACGCCGGCTGGTCCGTCAGGGTGCCCGCGAGCACCCCGGCGAGAGCCATGGCGACGAGTCGCCGGGCGTTGCGGCGCAGCCGGTCCGGCCACGGCATAGGCGGACGAACCTGGACCAACTCATCGTCAGAAGGGCGCGACGTCACCGGGAACCTCCGAAAACTCGTCGAACTCGGTCAGGAAGTCGGGGGACTGATCCGGACGCCGTTACCGATCTTGAGGACCGGGGAACGGAAGGTGTACTGGAGGCCGGCGGTACCCGCCGCGTTCTCGATACCGATGGTGGCGCCGCTACCGAGCTCGGTGGAGGTGCCGTCGATGCCGGTGTACGCGAAGGTGAACGCACCGGACTCTTCGAAGATCACCTCGAACGAGACCCGGATACCGGGTTCCTGGAAGCTGCGGACGTTGCGCCACTCCACGATGAACTTGCGGTTCGGCGCGGCGTCCGACGTCGACGCCGTTCGGACGCTCGACTGGCTGTCGACCACCCAGTCGTACCAGAACGGGTAGACCGCGGCGCCGGGCTTGCCCGTGCTCGGTGCCGACGGGATCGCCTGTGGGCCGCCGGGGTCACCGCTGGTGGTGGCGAACGTGATGAAGCCGTTGTCCGCCACCTTGCCGCTGGTGTACGTCTGCCCGTAGAGCTTGACCGGGAACGGGAAGGTGACGCTGGCGTAGCTGTCGTCCTTCGGGATGGTCAGCACCGTGGTGTTCGCGGGGACGAAGGTTGTCGCCTGCTCCACCAACGTGTAGCCGGAGTTGGCGGCGGTGGCCGTCAACTCAAAGTCGATCATCCGGTCGGTGCCGGTGCCGACCGTGACAGGCAGCACCTTGGAGCCGACGCACGTCCCGCTGGGCACCGTCCCCACCACCGCGTACGTGCCGGCGGTGACGTTGCTGATCGAGTAGGTGCCGTCGGCGGCCGTGGTCGCCTGTTGCCCCCCGACGGCCACGGTCGCGCCCGCCACGGCGTCACCCTGGCAGGTCACGGCACCGTAGACCGTTCCCGGGCCGGGCGTGCCGGGAAGGAACTTCACGCCCTGGCCGGAGGAGAGCCACGCGTCCCGGTTGGCGTACTGGAACGCGATGCTGCCCTGGCCGTCCTCGATGCCGACCGTGGAGATCGAGCCGCGCTCGATCGGGTAGGCCGTGTCGATCCCGGAGTACGCGAACGTGATGGCGCCGTTCTCGTCGAAGATCGCCTCGAACGTGACCCGGCGGTTCGCGTCACCCGCGTACTTCACGTTGCGCCACTCGACGATCCACCGTCGGTTCGGTGCGCTGCCCGTCTCCTCCGTGCGCAGGCTCGACTGGGAGTCGAGCTCCCAGTCCAACCAGAACGGGTACACCGCGGCGTTCGGCTCGCCGTCCGGCCCGGCGGACGGGATGGGCGTGGCCAGCCACGGGATGCCGCCCCGGTCGTCCGGGTTGTTGAACGTGATGACGCCGTCGTCGCTGATCCAGGCCTTGGTGTACACCTCGCCGTACAGCTTGATCGGGAAGTCCGGCTCGTACGGCACCCGGAAGTAGTCGCCCGTCGCGCCCGTGTCGCCGGCCGCGGGAACGAACGTCTGGGTCCCGTAGGTGCAGGTGTAGCCGCCCTCGTCGCCGGCCGTCATGACGGACAGGTCGATGTCGCTGGTCCCGCCCTTGTGGTTGATGAACTGCTCGGCCGCCTGACCAGCGCATCGCCCGTCGTTGGTCGATGCGTTGACGAGGTACTCACCGACCGGCACCGAGGTGAACTGGTAGTTGCCGGACGAGTCCGTCGTCGTGGTCAGCGGCGTGTTGCTCGTCAGGCCCGCTGGCGTGAGGGTGATCGTGGCACCAGCGACGATCGTGCCGGTCACGGCCGTGGTGAGCGTGCCGGACACCGTGCCCGGGGCCGCCGGCGTGTACCTGATCGACGGGTTGCCCGTGAGCACGTCCTCCTCGAAGGAGTACTGGCTGGCGGCTGTGCCCGAGCCCGCCTCGATGCCGATGGTCGCCATGTCCGCCCGCTGCGCCGCCGTCGTCGTCGCACCGGCGTACGCGAACGTGATCTCGCCGTTCTCGTGCATGAGAATCTCGAACGTGGTCCGCGCGAGGCTCGGGTACATCTTCACGTTGCGCCACTCGACCACGAAGGTCCGGTTCGGCGCCGATCCGGTCGACAGGGTGCGGACGCTCGCCGAGCTGTCCACATCCAGGTCGTCCCAGAACGGTGCCAGCACGCCGTTGGGCACGTTGGCGTTCGGCATGGCGAGGTTCTTGTAGGTGGCGTCAACCGCCATGTTCGGGACCGGACCCATCCCGAGCAGACCGTTGGTGTCCACCCATCCGCTCGTGTACGACGTGCCGTGGTACTTGATCGGGAACGGGAAAGTCATGGGTGCACGTGCTTCATCGCCCGTGAACGGGGTGGTGCCGACGTTGAAGACGGTCGTGTCGGAGCGGTAGGCGGACGCCACCGTCGAGCACGCGTACCCCATGCCGCCGTAGTCGGGCTGCAGTTGCAGGTTGGTGACGGTGTCGGCGGTCAGCTCCACCTGCGCCCGGGCGACCGTGGCGCACCGCGTGCCCACCTTGGCCGAGACGCCGTAGCTGTCGGCCGGCAGGTCGTTGAACTGGTACGTGCCGCCCGTGCCGGTCACGGCCGTCAGGCCCAGCGGCTCGATCGACACCGTGGCGCCCACGACCGCGACGCCCGCCGCGTCCTTGAGCGTGCCGGACAGGTCGAACAGCGACACCGTCTCCGGCGCGGTGAACACGACCGCCCGGCCGTTCTGCAGCGCCGGCTGCGACTTGGAGTAGACCAGGCCGTTCTCGCCGGAAGGCGCCTCGATGCCGACGATCGCGGCCGCGCCCTTCTCCGCGTCGGTGTCCAGCCCGGTGTAGTTCGTGGTCACCGTGCCGTCGGGCGCGAGGATCGTCTCGAACGACAACCGCTGGCTGGAGTTCGCCTTGCGGTACACGTTGTTCCACTCGATGGTGAAGCGCGCCGCGCTGCCCGTGCCGGTGAGCGACGTGCGCACGCTCGCGGACGCGTCGACCACCAGGTCGTCCCAGAAGGGCGCGACCACACCGTTCGGCGAGGCGACCTGCGGCACGTTCCCGGTGCCGGTGTACGGGTACGATCCGCCGGGATCGAGGAACGTCACGTAGCCGTTGCTGTCGATCCACGCCTCGTAGAACACCTGCCCGTAGAACGGGAAGGCGAATGGCAACGTGATCTTGGATGTGACGTTGTCGCCGGTCAGCGCGGACACGGTCGTGGTGGCCGCCGCGAACGAGGCAGTCTGCTCGGCGCAGGTGTAGCCATCGTTGGCAAACAGTTCCAGATCCCATGCGATGTCGGGCGCGTCGATCATTATGTCGGTGGAGCCGGTCAGGCCACACCGTCCGCCGTACGAGCCGGACAGCGTGTACTCGCCCACGGCGAGGGCCGAGAAGCCGTACTCACCGGCCGACCCGGCCGTCGTCTGCAGCGTGGGCGCCTGCCCCAGCGGCCCCAGACCGACCGAGGCACCCGGCAGCGGCACGCTGCCCGCGGACCCGTTGACGACCGTGCCGTAGATGCTGGCCGCCGATGTCGCGGTGTACGAGAACTGGGACCGGGGTCCCGCCCAGTTGGCGTCGTTGGCGACGGCGTACAGCACGTACGTCTTCGCCGCCGTCGTCGCGATCGTCTTCGTCACCGTGCCGCCCGGCGTGCCGGGCGTGGCGGTCAGCGTGAGGTTCGTGCTGTCCACCGCGTAGTTGAACGAGGTGACGTTCTCGTCCCCGCCGCCGTCGAAGACGACGGTGATCGGCTGGCCGGCGTTCACGGAGGTGCCGTTCGGGAAGGTCACCTTGGCCGGCAGCGGCGCCGCCAGCTCGCCGACCCGCGTGGCCGTCTCGACGAAGTTGTACAGCCGCACGTCGTCGACCAGGCCGCCGAAGTAGCCCGTGTACGCGCCGGCCCACAGCCGCCGACCGACCACGACGGAGCCGGTGGCGTTGAACCCGCCGCTCACCGTCGCCGTGGCGGTCTGCAGGACGCCGTTGACGTACAGCTGCACNTCGACACCGGCACCGCCGGCACCGACTGCGGCGTCGGCGGCGCCCCCAACGCNCGAGAGCCATGGCGACGAGTCGCCGGGCGTTGCGGCGCAGCCGGTCCGGCCACGGCATAGGCGGACGAACCTGGACCAACTCATCGTCAGAAGGGCGCGACGTCACCGGGAACCTCCGAAAACTCGTCGAACTCGGTCAGGAAGTCGGGGGACTGATCCGGACGCCGTTACCGATCTTGAGGACCGGGGAACGGAAGGTGTACTGGAGGCCGGCGGTACCCGCCGCGTTCTCGATACCGATGGTGGCGCCGCTACCGAGCTCGGTGGAGGTGCCGTCGATGCCGGTGTACGCGAAGGTGAACGCACCGGACTCTTCGAAGATCACCTCGAACGAGACCCGGATACCGGGTTCCTGGAAGCTGCGGACGTTGCGCCACTCCACGATGAACTTGCGGTTCGGCGCGGCGTCCGACGTCGACGCCGTTCGGACGCTCGACTGGCTGTCGACCACCCAGTCGTACCAGAACGGGTAGACCGCGGCGCCGGGCTTGCCCGTGCTCGGTGCCGACGGGATCGCCTGTGGGCCGCCGGGGTCACCGCTGGTGGTGGCGAACGTGATGAAGCCGTTGTCCGCCACCTTGCCGCTGGTGTACGTCTGCCCGTAGAGCTTGACCGGGAACGGGAAGGTGACGCTGGCGTAGCTGTCGTCCTTCGGGATGGTCAGCACCGTGGTGTTCGCGGGGACGAAGGTTGTCGCCTGCTCCACCAACGTGTAGCCGGAGTTGGCGGCGGTGGCCGTCAACTCAAAGTCGATCATCCGGTCGGTGCCGGTGCCGACCGTGACAGGCAGCACCTTGGAGCCGACGCACGTCCCGCTGGGCACCGTCCCCACCACCGCGTACGTGCCGGCGGTGACGTTGCTGATCGAGTAGGTGCCGTCGGCGGCCGTGGTCGCCTGTTGCCCCCCGACGGCCACGGTCGCGCCCGCCACGGCGTCACCCTGGCAGGTCACGGCACCGTAGACCGTTCCCGGGCCGGGCGTGCCGGGAAGGAACTTCACGCCCTGGCCGGAGGAGAGCCACGCGTCCCGGTTGGCGTACTGGAACGCGATGCTGCCCTGGCCGTCCTCGATGCCGACCGTGGAGATCGAGCCGCGCTCGATCGGGTAGGCCGTGTCGATCCCGGAGTACGCGAACGTGATGGCGCCGTTCTCGTCGAAGATCGCCTCGAACGTGACCCGGCGGTTCGCGTCACCCGCGTACTTCACGTTGCGCCACTCGACGATCCACCGTCGGTTCGGTGCGCTGCCCGTCTCCTCCGTGCGCAGGCTCGACTGGGAGTCGAGCTCCCAGTCCAACCAGAACGGGTACACCGCGGCGTTCGGCTCGCCGTCCGGCCCGGCGGACGGGATGGGCGTGGCCAGCCACGGGATGCCGCCCCGGTCGTCCGGGTTGTTGAACGTGATGACGCCGTCGTCGCTGATCCAGGCCTTGGTGTACACCTCGCCGTACAGCTTGATCGGGAAGTCCGGCTCGTACGGCACCCGGAAGTAGTCGCCCGTCGCGCCCGTGTCGCCGGCCGCGGGAACGAACGTCTGGGTCCCGTAGGTGCAGGTGTAGCCGCCCTCGTCGCCGGCCGTCATGACGGACAGGTCGATGTCGCTGGTCCCGCCCTTGTGGTTGATGAACTGCTCGGCCGCCTGACCAGCGCATCGCCCGTCGTTGGTCGATGCGTTGACGAGGTACTCACCGACCGGCACCGAGGTGAACTGGTAGTTGCCGGACGAGTCCGTCGTCGTGGTCAGCGGCGTGTTGCTCGTCAGGCCCGCTGGCGTGAGGGTGATCGTGGCACCAGCGACGATCGTGCCGGTCACGGCCGTGGTGAGCGTGCCGGACACCGTGCCCGGGGCCGCCGGCGTGTACCTGATCGACGGGTTGCCCGTGAGCACGTCCTCCTCGAAGGAGTACTGGCTGGCGGCTGTGCCCGAGCCCGCCTCGATGCCGATGGTCGCCATGTCCGCCCGCTGCGCCGCCGTCGTCGTCGCACCGGCGTACGCGAACGTGATCTCGCCGTTCTCGTGCATGAGAATCTCGAACGTGGTCCGCGCGAGGCTCGGGTACATCTTCACGTTGCGCCACTCGACCACGAAGGTCCGGTTCGGCGCCGATCCGGTCGACAGGGTGCGGACGCTCGCCGAGCTGTCCACATCCAGGTCGTCCCAGAACGGTGCCAGCACGCCGTTGGGCACGTTGGCGTTCGGCATGGCGAGGTTCTTGTAGGTGGCGTCAACCGCCATGTTCGGGACCGGACCCATCCCGAGCAGACCGTTGGTGTCCACCCATCCGCTCGTGTACGACGTGCCGTGGTACTTGATCGGGAACGGGAAAGTCATGGGTGCACGTGCTTCATCGCCCGTGAACGGGGTGGTGCCGACGTTGAAGACGGTCGTGTCGGAGCGGTAGGCGGACGCCACCGTCGAGCACGCGTACCCCATGCCGCCGTAGTCGGGCTGCAGTTGCAGGTTGGTGACGGTGTCGGCGGTCAGCTCCACCTGCGCCCGGGCGACCGTGGCGCACCGCGTGCCCACCTTGGCCGAGACGCCGTAGCTGTCGGCCGGCAGGTCGTTGAACTGGTACGTGCCGCCCGTGCCGGTCACGGCCGTCAGGCCCAGCGGCTCGATCGACACCGTGGCGCCCACGACCGCGACGCCCGCCGCGTCCTTGAGCGTGCCGGACAGGTCGAACAGCGACACCGTCTCCGGCGCGGTGAACACGACCGCCCGGCCGTTCTGCAGCGCCGGCTGCGACTTGGAGTAGACCAGGCCGTTCTCGCCGGAAGGCGCCTCGATGCCGACGATCGCGGCCGCGCCCTTCTCCGCGTCGGTGTCCAGCCCGGTGTAGTTCGTGGTCACCGTGCCGTCGGGCGCGAGGATCGTCTCGAACGACAACCGCTGGCTGGAGTTCGCCTTGCGGTACACGTTGTTCCACTCGATGGTGAAGCGCGCCGCGCTGCCCGTGCCGGTGAGCGACGTGCGCACGCTCGCGGACGCGTCGACCACCAGGTCGTCCCAGAAGGGCGCGACCACACCGTTCGGCGAGGCGACCTGCGGCACGTTCCCGGTGCCGGTGTACGGGTACGATCCGCCGGGATCGAGGAACGTCACGTAGCCGTTGCTGTCGATCCACGCCTCGTAGAACACCTGCCCGTAGAACGGGAAGGCGAATGGCAACGTGATCTTGGATGTGACGTTGTCGCCGGTCAGCGCGGACACGGTCGTGGTGGCCGCCGCGAACGAGGCAGTCTGCTCGGCGCAGGTGTAGCCATCGTTGGCAAACAGTTCCAGATCCCATGCGATGTCGGGCGCGTCGATCATTATGTCGGTGGAGCCGGTCAGGCCACACCGTCCGCCGTACGAGCCGGACAGCGTGTACTCGCCCACGGCGAGGGCCGAGAAGCCGTACTCACCGGCCGACCCGGCCGTCGTCTGCAGCGTGGGCGCCTGCCCCAGCGGCCCCAGACCGACCGAGGCACCCGGCAGCGGCACGCTGCCCGCGGACCCGTTGACGACCGTGCCGTAGATGCTGGCCGCCGATGTCGCGGTGTACGAGAACTGGGACCGGGGTCCCGCCCAGTTGGCGTCGTTGGCGACGGCGTACAGCACGTACGTCTTCGCCGCCGTCGTCGCGATCGTCTTCGTCACCGTGCCGCCCGGCGTGCCGGGCGTGGCGGTCAGCGTGAGGTTCGTGCTGTCCACCGCGTAGTTGAACGAGGTGACGTTCTCGTCCCCGCCGCCGTCGAAGACGACGGTGATCGGCTGGCCGGCGTTCACGGAGGTGCCGTTCGGGAAGGTCACCTTGGCCGGCAGCGGCGCCGCCAGCTCGCCGACCCGCGTGGCCGTCTCGACGAAGTTGTACAGCCGCACGTCGTCGACCAGGCCGCCGAAGTAGCCCGTGTACGCGCCGGCCCACAGCCGCCGACCGACCACGACGGAGCCGGTGGCGTTGAACCCGCCGCTCACCGTCGCCGTGGCGGTCTGCAGGACGCCGTTGACGTACAGCTGCACCTGGCCGGTGCTCGCGTTGTACGAACCCGTGAGGTGGGTCCACTTGTTCGCGGTCGCGGTGGCGTTGGACAGCACCGCGTAGACGGTGGGGGCGTCCACATCCGACCCCGCGATCGCGAAGCGCCACTTGTTGTCCGGCCCGGAGTAGCCGAGCGTGAACGCGGACGTCCGCGACCCGCTGGCCGTCACGATGCCCTTCTGCTCGGTGCCGCCGGTGGTGCTGATGCGGACCCGGGCCGAGACGGTGAAGCTCTGGTCCGTACGGACGGCCGTGGCCACGCCGGTGTCCGGGTGCGGCGTGGTGACGGCGCTGGCCGTCGCCGCGTACTGGGAGCTGCCGTTGAGGCTGAGCGCGCTGCCCTGGCCGCCGCGTCCCGTCACCCGCGTGCCGCCGGTGATGGTCAGCGCGTTGTTGTGACCGGTGTTGTCGATCGCGTTACCGGACGCCTCGTCGAACACCCAGTCGGTCGCCGGGCCGGAACCGGCCCGGACCGTGAATGTGTGGGTCTTCGGCGTGGTCGAGTACCGGCCCGCCTTGTCCTTGGCCCATACGCGCAGGGTGAACACGCCGTCGCGCTTGGGCACGATCGTCACCGTCGCGCCGTACGTGCCGGCCTGGGCGGCCACGTAGTCCGCGCCGGACGGCTGGATGCCCGAGTCCAGCGTGTACGCGTACCCGGTGATCTCCTCGGTCGGCGACGCCGCCGTGATCGTGAACGTGCCGGCGAGGTTCACGCCGCCGTGCGGCGCCCCGTCGGCGGGGTACTCCGTGGAGGCGATGCCCCCGGGCGTCGGTGGCGATGTCAGGTCGACGGTGAACTCACACGTCGGCGACCAGTCGCTGTAGTCGACGCCGTCGTACGAGCGGGCCTGCCACACGTAGGTACCGCCGTCGACAAGCTTGCCGGCCGGAACGTTCCCGTAGGCGGTCGCGGTGTAGCCACCCTGGTAGGTCAACTTGTCGGTCTCGTTGCGCGCGCCGCCCTGCGCCCACCAGTAGAAGTACGTCTTGAGGTCGCTTTCCTCGGCGCCGTCCGCGTCGTACTGCTGGGCCTTGAGGACCGGCGTGGCGGTCAGGACGTAGGGGCGGCTGGTGCCGGTGGCGCAGGCCTTTGTGTCGGAGACACGGGTGGCGGGCACGTTCGGCTTGGTGTTGTACGTGACCGACAGCTTCGCCGTGCTGTGCTTGAAGCGCTTCCACTGCAGCTTCGTGCTCTCGTCGATGGCGCGCAGGCCCACGGAGACGGTCTTCGAGGTCGCCGCGGCCTTGGCGACCATGGCGGTGGCGTTGAACTCGATGGTCCCCGGGCCGGAGCAACCATGGATCGCGCCGACCTTGCGGTTCGCCGCCGTCGTCGCGGTGTAGCTGCCATTCCACGTCGGCTGCTTGTTCCAGGTCGTGCTGGCGGCGGGGTCACTCTTGAGCAGCCAGAGCTTCGCGTTCGACTTCGGGCTGCACGTCCACGAGTGCCGCTGCTCGATCATGAACTTGGCCGAGGTGACGTGCTTCTTGTACGCCTTGGTGATGTCCATTTTGAACATCGTGCGGATGACGTAGTCGGCGCAACTGCTGCAGTCCTCGGTGCGGCCGGCGCCCACAGTACCGTTGGTGGAGCCGTTCAGGAGGGCGGTACTGTCCCGCCAGAACGAGCTGTTCGGGTACTTCGACCACACGGTCGTCCAGGCGTTGCCGGAGATGGCTCCGGAGAAGCTGGGGTCGATGTAGATCGGGAACTTGGCCCGGGGGTTCTTGAGCAGATCCTGAACCGGCGTGATGACGAGCGTGTCGCTGTCGACCTTGACCGGCATGACGGCCTTGCGGATGTCCTTGGCCCCGGGCGGGCCACGCTGGTCCGCACTGTCACCGGCGGTCGTGGTCTTCTTGGCACCGTCGGCGGACGTCGCGGACCCGTCAGCGGGCGCGGCGCCGGTCTTGGTCGACGGCGCTTGTGCGTCGGTGCCGCCGTTGTCGTCCGGCGCCGCGGTGGAGTCCCACATGAGCGGCGCGGGCGCGGTGAAGACCGCCTTGCCCTTGCTGTCTGTGGCGGCCAGGCCGCCGGCCGTGGTCGCGCGCAGGGTGACGCCCTTGGTGGACAGTCCGAACTTCAGCGACGCGAGCTTGGGGTTGGCGGCCGCCTCCGGCGTCTTGACGACGAACACCTCGGAGAAGCCGGTCGCCGTGGCCGTGACGCGCAGGTCCACGTCGGGCAGCACGTTGCGGTAGACGGCCGTGTCACCGAACAGGGTCGGTGCCGGCAGCTTGCCCGACCACGACAGCGCCAGTTCGTGGGAACCGTTGGCAAGCTTGGCGAACGGCCCGCTCCCACCGCCGGAGAACGTCATCGGCAGGACTGTGGCCTTGGGCGCGAACCCCGTAGCGGTCTTGGCGAGCGTGGTGTCGACCGGCACCCACGAACTGCCGCGGCGCACCCGGACCGGGGTGACGCTCTCCTCCACGGTCATTGTGCCGTCGGAGTTGGCGAAGGTCTGAGCTGTCTCGGTGCGGTCCGCCAGCACCTCGACGCGCTTGCCGCACGCCTGAGCCTCCTTCTGCGCTGCTTCAACGTCAGTCCGGACGTCGGCGCACACGGGCGGTTTCGGTTTAGGGTCCGCCGCGCTCGCGGGCGTCTCGGCGAGTGTGAGCACCGCCCCGCCGACTGCGAGGGCGAGAAGCGCCGCTAGCCACCGCCCCTGCCGCCGGACAGGCGCGCAGGGCAGCATCGAGCCACGATCATCCACAGTAGTACCCCCGTGTGTGTCTTGATCAGGAACTGAACGGTATCGGCATCCATGACGATGCGTCAATGACTTGTCACCAACCGCTCGATGCGCTAGCGGACGTTCATCTGGATGACGCGTCCGGGGATCGAGGTCAAACCGGCATCGGCGTCCCTGCGGCCGCGCGCGAGCTCCGGCTCGCCGGCAACCCGGTCAGCACCCTGATCAATCAGCTCACCGAGGCCGGCCACCTCTGCCGCGAGACCGACCCGGCCGACCCGGCCGACCCGGCCGACGAGGAGGCTCCATGACCACACTCCCGCCGTCCGCGTCGACCTCGCGGTCGATCCCGACCGACGGGGCCCGACCTCGGCGTGCTGACCTGCTCGGCGGCCGTCGCGATCGCGGTCGCCGCGGCACTGCTCCCCCGCCTGGCCCGCCGGGCAAAGATTAACGGAATGTGTCGGTAAGTTAACGTCGCAACAGAATCAGCAGCTCAAGCGGCACGTATTGACGATGCCCGCCGGTAACAGGCCGTAATCGGCCACCCGGTGTATTGTCGCCGGCCGACGCCTCTCGCGCGTCGGCCGGAGCTGTGCGATTTTCGGCCGCGCGACGGACCCACTCCGGCTCGAGCCGTGCTTATGATCCCCGCTATGCCGCAGCTCAGGAGCCATCCGTGACCGAGCCGGACGGCAACATACCCCGACAATCCGCCCGCGTCGTGCTGCTCGACGACGACGGACGCGTCCTGCTGTTCCGCTGCCTGCGCGACGCCGACGACCCGGCGGCGGGCCACCAATGGCGCACCCCCGGCGGCGGGGTCGAACCGGGCGAGTCGCCGGCCGAGGCCGCCGCCCGCGAGCTGCGCGAGGAGACCGGCGTCGCGGTCGCCGCCGCCGACCTCGGCGATGTCGTCGCCATCGCCACCGGGTACGCCAGCGTGGGCTGGACCAGCGGCGTACTCCGCAATGATTTCTTTGTGTTGCGCCGGCACGCGCCCACCATCGACGCGGACGCCGACCACCGTTGGTGGACGGTCGACGAGCTGACCGCGACGTCGGAGACCGTCGATCCGCTCAACCTCGCGACCCTGGTCACGGCACTGGCTGGCGCGGAGCCTCCAGCGCACCCGATCCGCCTGCCGTGGAGCCGCTGAGCCCGTTCCAGCGACGATCGTGTCACGTCCTGCGGCGGGCCGGCCGGGCTCCCAAAACCGGCGCGGCCGGCCGTGCGCCCCCGTCACACCACCGCCCTGACGCTCCTCCGCTGACCGGGCACGCGAAGGTCGACTCCTGGCGGTTGTCCGGGTCCCGGAAACCGCCAGGAGTCGACCTTCGCAGTGGGTTCCGCTACTCGTGGGCGATGGCCGCCAGGACGTTGATGCGGGCAGCGCGGATCGAGGCCAACAGGCCCGCGATGATGCCGATCACCGTCGCCGCGATCACGTAGGTGCCCAGTTGGGGCCACGGGAGCGACAAGGTGGTGAAGCCCTCGTCCTTGAAGGCCCGCACTGCCGCGGCGCCCAGGCCGATGCCGACGCCCATGCCGAGCAGCGCGCCGAACACCGTGATGACCAGGGCCTCCACCGTCACCATCGCCGTGGTGTGCGCCCGGCCGAGGCCGACCGCGCGGAGCAGGCCGAGCTCGCGGGTGCGCTCCAGCACCGACAACGCCAGGGTGTTGATGATGCCCAGGGCCGCGATGAGGATCGCCAGCGACAGCAGGATCTGCACCATGTTCAGCATGGTGTCGACCTCACCGGTCTCCTGCTCGATCATCGTGGCGCGGTCGACCGCGTCGACCTCGGGCGAGTCGGCGAGCAGCGCCCTGATCTTCGGCAGGGTGTCCGCGAGCGTGGCGCCGGAGTCCAGCGCGACGAACGCCGAGCGCGCCTGCGGCACCGCGAACCCGGTGCGCGCCGCCTCCGACAGGACGAACCCCTGGACGTACCCGAAGTCGGTCGTCGCGTAGATGCCCGAGACGGTGTACTCCTTCGCGGTGCCCCGCAGCGGCTGGATCGTGACCGTCGAACCCACGGTGAGCTGCTGCCGGGCCGCCGTCTTCTCGTCGACGATCACCTGGTCGTCGGCCAGGGTGGCGATCGACCCGGCCACCGGCGTGACCTCGAGGATCGGCTGCAGCGCGGCCGGGTTGTGCACGGCGGTCAGGTCCGCCTCCCGGCCGTCGACCTTGGCGCCGTCGTCGTACCAGGTGGCGAGCACGTCCCGTACTCCCGCAACCTGCTCCACCCGCGGGATGACGGCGACGTCGAACGTCGGTGGGATCGCGCTGGTCTGGTCGGCGCCGATGTAGATCTCGGCGTGCACGGTGTCCTCGGTCGTCTGGGTGAAGCTCGCCTTCGCCGAGGTGAGCAGCACGCCCACGGCGGTCACGAGCGCCACACCGATCATGAGGGCGGCCGCGGTGATGCCGGTGCGACGCGGGTTGCGGCCCGCGTTGCGCCGCCCGAGCACGCCGGGGACCCAGCGCCCGGTGAGCCGGCCCAGCCCGGCCACCACCGGCCGGCTGATCAGGGGAGTGATCAGCGCGACGCCGAGGAAGATCCCGATAGCCCCACCGAGTACGGCCCAGAGCGTGGCGTCGCCGTCGATCCGGCCGGTCAGGCCCAGACCCAGCACGACCGCCGCCGCGACGCCGATGACCGCGCCGCTGATCGTGAGCTTCGTCAGCGGTCGATCGGGGGTGGCGACCTCCTGCAGGGCCGCGATCGGCGGGATCCGCGCCGCCCGGACCGCCGGCAGCACGGCGGCCACCATGGTCACGATGAGCCCGACGGAGAACGCGCTGATCACGGCCGCCAGCGGCAGGCTCACGCTGGCGAGCGCCAGGCCGCCGCCGCCGAAGTTGGCGAACAGCACGGCCATGAGGCGGCCGACGCCGAACCCGGCCGCGAGGCCGAGCACCGAGGCGATCATGCCGATCACCACGGCCTCGGTGAGTACGGAGCCGATCATCTGGCGGCGGCTGGCGCCGACGGCCCGCATGAGCGCGAGCTCGCGGGTCCGCTGCGCGACCACGATCGAGAACGTGTTGAGGATCAGGAACGCGCCGACGAACAGCGCCACGCCGGCGAAGCCCAGCAGCACCTTGTTGAAGATGTCGAGGACGGACGCGAAGGCGGCCGCGCTGGCCGCGCCGAGTTCCTCGCCGGTCTTCACGCCGTACTGCGGGCCGAGTTTGGCCGCGATCGCGTCCCGCAGCGCGGCGTCGTCGACGCCGTCCGCGGCGGTCACGCTGATCGTCGTGTACACGTTGGACTCGCCGATCATCAGCTGCTGCGCGACCGGCAGGGTGAACGCGACGTTCTGGGTGCCGCCGAGCGTGTCCCGGCCGCCGCTGAACCCGAAGATGCCAACCAGGGTGAACGTCTGCTTCGGCTCGCGGGTGAGCACGCCCACCTGGTCGCCGACCTTGACGCCGGCCTTCTTCGCGAGGTCGGCGTTGATGGCGATCTCGTTGTCCGCGGTCGGCCCGCGCCCCTCGCGAATCTGGACGAGGGCGTCCTCGCCGGTCCACGCCTGGCCGAAGCTCGGCGGGCCGAACGTGCTCACGACCTTGCCGTTGCTCCCGATGAGGCGGGCGCCGTCGGCGGCGACGTCGCCGGTCGCGGACGCCACGCCCGGGACGGAGCGCACCGCGTCGAGGGTGGACGCGGGGATGGTCCGGACGGCGACATCGTCGTCGTCCATCGAGGCGCCGCCCAGCCCGGCCGGGCCGACCTGCACGTCGACGGAGGAGTAGATGCCCCGGAACAGGTCGTCGAACGACCTGCTGAGGGTGTCGGTGAGCACGAACGAGCCGGAGACGAACATGACGCCCAGCACGACCGCGAGAGCCGACAGGATGAGGCGCAACTTGCGGGCGAGCAGGCTGCGCAGGGTGGCACGCAGCATCACCGCTCCCCGGTGATGCGCTTGATCGTGTCAAGCACGCTGTCGGCGGTCGGGGCGGCCAGGTCCTCGACGATCTCGCCGTCGGCCAGGAACACGACCCGGTCGGCGTGGCTCGCGGCGTTGGCGTCGTGGGTGACCATGACGATCGTCTGGCCGAACTCGTGCACCGACTGGCGCAAGAAGCCCAGCACCTCGGCGCCGGTACGGGAGTCGAGGTTGCCCGTCGGCTCGTCCGCGAAGATGACCTCGGGTCGGCTGACCAGGGCGCGCGCGCACGCGACGCGCTGCTGCTGGCCGCCGGAGAGCTGCGCGGGCCGGTGGTCGAGCCGGTCGCCGAGGCCGACGGCGTCGATGACGGTCCGGAACCACTCCTTGTCGACCTTGCGCCCGGCGATGGCCAGCGGCAGCAGGATGTTCTCGTGCGCGGTCAGCGTGGGCAGCAGGTTGAACTGCTGGAAGATGAACCCGACCTGGGCGCGGCGCAGCTTGGTGAGACCCGCGTCACCCAGCCCGTTGAGCTTGGTGCCCCCGATGTAGACGTCGCCCCGGGTGACCGAGTCGAGGCCGGCGAGGCAGTGCATGAGCGTGGACTTGCCGGAACCCGAGGGACCCATGATCGCGGTGAACTGGCCGCGCGCGAACTCCACGCTGACGCCACGCAGCGCGCTGACCCGCGCCTCTCCCTCGCCGTAAACCTTCCAGACGTCGGCGGCGCGAGCAGCGGGCTCCGCCGGCCGGTCAAACTGGTCGCGCACCCTCATCGGCGACGATGCGATCGTCACGGGTGTTCACCGCCTCCCACACAGTTGGACCGGCCCGGCAGACACCGGACCGGCCCAACCATCGTGTCGGCGGCCCCACCCCAGTCACATCGGGAACCGACCCGGACGTTCGCCCCACCCCACCCTCAGGGATATCCCTGACATCCGCGCTGCCACCACGGTGAGTTACGCGCTGCCCCGGCTACGCACGGTTATGGGCCCCATCACCCGTCCCTTCACCTCCACGCCCTTTGCTCTGCTTCCTCATAGGCATCACCCACGTGAACAGGCACATTGCCGCGAGGCGCCGAGCGCCTCGCGGCAATGGTGACAACGCTGAGTGACTGATTCCTATAGGGAAGCAGAGCAAAGGGGGGAGGATGGCATCGTCCGAGGCGGCCGACGAACACTCTCCGCAGCGACGCGAATCGCTGCCACGGGAGTGAGCCACACGGCCGTGTCGGGCGGGAGTTGGTTGGCCGCCAGCGGTCCACTGCTGAGCACCACTGAACCGGTCACCGGCAGGTCGACCGCCCGTTCCGACAGGTTCACCACGCAGGTGAACCCGTCGCCGCGGCGGAACGCCAACACCGCGTCCGACGCCGGCAGCCAGGCCATCGGCCCGTCCCCGAGCGCCGGTTGCTGCCGCCGGGCGGCGAGCGCCCGACGGTAGAGCTCCAGCATCGAGTCGGGGTCGCCGTTCTGCGCCTCGACGGTGCGGTCCGCCCACGACAAGGGCTGCGGCAGCCACGGCTCCGCGACGGCGCCGGCCGGACTGAAGCCGAACGGCGGCGCGGCGCCCGACCAGGGCAGCGGCACCCGGCAGCCGTCCCGGCCCAGGTTCTGCCCGTGCGTGCGGAAGAACATGGGGTCTTGGCGTAAATTGTCCGGAATATTCTCGACCTCCTCGAGCCCCAGCTCCTCGCCCTGGTAGACGTACACCGACCCGGGCAGGGCCAGGCTGAGCAGCAGCGCGGCGCGGGCCCGGCGCAGGCCGAGGGCGCGGTCGGTCGGCGCGCCGAGCTGCCGGTAGTCCAGGTTGAACGACGTGTCGGCCCGGCCGTAGCGGGTGACGTGCCGGGGCACGTCGTGGTTCGACAGCACCCAGGTGGCGGGCGCCCCGACGGGCGCGTGCACCGCGAGGGTCTCGTCGATGACCGCGCGCAGCGCGCCCGCCTCCCACGCGCAGCCGAGGAACGCGAAGTTGAACGCGGTATGCATCTCGTCGGGCCGCAGGTACGCCGCGAACCGGTCGGCGTCCGGCAGCCACACCTCGCCGATCAGGGCGCGCGGCTCGGCGTAGGAGTCCGCGATCCGCCGCCACGACCGGTACACCTCGTGCACCTCGTCCCGGTCCGTGTACGGGTGCGGGAACGGCGGCAGCGCGTGGTCGAAGTCGGCCAACTCAAGGTCCTTGAGCAGCAGCGCGGCGGAGTCGATGCGGACCCCGTCGGCGCCCCGGTCGAACCAGAACCGCAGCACGTCCTCGAACTCGGCGCGCACCTGCGGGTTGTCCCAGTTCAGGTCGGGCTGCTCGGCGGCGAACAGGTGCAGGTACCAGTCGCCGGGCGTCCCGTCGGCGTCCTTCACCCGGGTCCACGCCGGCCCGCCGAAGATCGACTGCCAGTTGTTCGGCGGGAACTCGCCATGCTCGCCCCGACCGGGCCGGAACCAGAACAGGTCCCGGGCGGCGGCACTCCCGGCCAGCGCCTCCTTGAACCATGGGTGCTGGTCGGAGGCGTGATTGGGCACCACATCCACGATCACCCGGATCGACCGCGCGTGCGCCTCCCGGATCAGCTCCTCCGCCTCGGACAGGGTCCCGAACGCGGGGTCGATGGCGCGGTAGTCGGCCACGTCGTAACCCGCGTCCGCCTGCGGCGACGCGTACCACGGGTTGAACCAGACCGCGTCGATGCCGAGCTCGGCCAGGTAGTCGAGGTGCGCTCGGACGCCGCCCAGGTCGCCCATGCCGTCGCCGTTGCTGTCGGCGAAGCTGCGCGGGTAGATCTGGTAGATGACGGCCGAGCGCCACCAACCGGCAGTTGGAAAGTCCATGTGCTCCCTTATCCCTTAAGGCTGCCGGTAGTCAGGCCGGACATGATGTTCTTCTGGAAAACGAGGAAGAAGATGACGGTCGGAATGGCCGCGATCACCGCCGCCGCGATAACCACATTCATGGGGGTACCGCCGGCGAAGGCGTAGATGCCGACGCTGAGCGTCCGGGTCGACGGGGAGGGTTCCACCAGCTTGGGCCAGAGGAAGTCCTTCCACACCGCGGTCACCGCGAAGATGCTGACCACGCCGAGAATGGGTCGCGACATCGGCAGAATGATTGACCAGAGAGTACGCAGCGCAGTCGCGCCGTCGATCTCCGCCGCCGACATGAGGTCCTCCGGAATGGAGTCGAAGAACCTCTTCAACAGGAAGATGTTGAACGCGTTCGCCACGGCCGGCAGCCAGATGGCGAACGGCGAGTCCAGCAGGCTGATGTGCAGGATCGGCAGGTCGATCACCGTCACGTACTGCGGAATGATCAGCACCATCGCCGGGATCATGAGTGTCGCCAGCATGAGCGCGAGGATCACGTTGCCGAACCTCGGCCGCAGTTTCGACAGCGCGTACGCCGCGGCGGTGTCCAGGACGAGCTGGAACACCAGCGCGCCGAGCGCGTAGTAGATCGTGTTGAACAGCAGCTTGGCGAGGTTGAGGTTGGTCCACGCGTCCACGTAGTTCTGCGGCTGCGGGTCCTTCGGGAACAGCGTGGGCGGCGTCTGCGCGATCTCCTGCCCGGTCTTGAGCGCACCCGTGATCATCCAGTACAGCGGGCCGAGGAAGACCAGCGTGAACACCACGACGACGAGGACCAGCAGGGACCAGTAGATCACCTTGCCGCGCGGCCGGCTGAGCTGCGCGTGCGAGATGAGGGTGCGGGTCATGGGCTCGCCCTCCTAGTCCTGCTTGGCCGACAGTCGGGCGTAGACGGCCGAGAAGCCGCCCAGGACCAGCAGCATGATCACGCCGAGCGCGGCCGCGCCGCCGAGATCGTTCTGGAAGAACCCGTGCTGGTAGATGAGGTACGCGACCGAGGTGGCGGAGTCCTGCGAGCCCGCGCCGTTGGCCAGGATCAGCGGCTCGATGAACAGCTGCATGGTCGCGACGACCTGCAGCATCGCCATGAGCGACAGGATCAGCCGGGTCTCGGGGATGGTCACGTGCCAGATCCGGCGCAGCAGCCCGCTGCCGTCCAGCTCGGCCGCCTCGTACAGCTCGCCGGGGATGTTCTGCAGCGCGGCCAGGTAGATCAGCACCGCGCCGCCCATGTTCATCCACGTCGAGGCGAGCACCATCGCCGTCACCGTCATGCCCGGCGACTGCATCCACTGCGACGTCGGCAGGTGCAGGAACTTCAGGATCGCGTTGAACAGGCCCGCGTCGCTCGGGTCGTACAGGTAGTACTTGAACAGGAACAGCGCGGACGCCGGCGGGATCATCACCGGCAGGTACACGAGGATGCGCAGGTAGCCCTTGGCATGCCGGAACTCGTTGAGCACGATCGCGACCAGGAACGGCACGGCGTACCCGAGCACGAGCGCCAGCACAGTGAAGTAGATCGTGTTCTGCCACGCGGTCCAGAAGGCCGGATCGTTGATGATGCGCTCGTAGTTGTCCCAGCCCACCCAGGTGGTCACGCCGCGCCGCGTGCGCTGGAAGCTCATCACGATCCCGCGCACCATCGGGTACCACGAGAACAGCGCGAAGCAGGCCAGCGCGCCGATGAGGAACGCGTACCCGGTGAGGTTGTTGCGGACCTGGCGGGCCCTGCGGGTGAGCCCGGGTTTCGCCCGGCTGTCGGGCTCGCTGGCGACCACTGCGTCGGCGGCGACCGTCGTCATGACTGCTCCCTTGGGCGGTGGTGCGGGGGACCGAGGTCGGCCCCCCGCACCGTGGTTGGTCAGCTGCCGTTCTTGAGGACGGTGTTGACCTTGTCCGCCGCCTTGGCGAGCTGGTCGTCGACGCTGGCCTTGGGGTCGGTCAGGATCGCCGACATCGCGCCGTCGAGCACCGCGTAGATCGCCTGTGCGTTCGGGGGCTCGAACTTGATGGCCACCGGGTTGTTCGCGAAGAGGGCGAAGTCGTCCACGTTGACGTTGGAGTTCGCCTTCTTCTGCTCGGTGTCCTGCTTCTCCGCCGCGCTGCCCGGCACGAACAGCTGCGGCTGCGGCAGGCCGACCGGCTGGTTCTGCGGCTTGGAGCGCGCGTAGTCGAACTGGCCCTTACCGGGGGTCAGCTTCTCGAACGCCAGCCACATCAGGCCGGCCTTCACCTGCTCCGCGGAGAGGCCCTTCTTGAAGAAGTAGCCCTCGCCACCGCCGAGGGTCGCCTTGGCCGGGCCGTCCTGGCCGGGCATCGGGGCCATCGCCCAGTCCTCGTACCTGCCCTTGAACTGGGTGACGATCGCGGTGGTCGTGTCGGGCGCGCCGACGAACATGCCGACCTTGCCGGCGGCGGCGTTGGTCAGCAGGTCCGGCCACGTAAGGAGCTGCTTGGCGCCCATGCTGTTGTCGGTGTAACGCATGGTCTTGAGGTTGTTCAGCACGTTCTTGCCAAGATCGTTGTTGAAGTTGGCGGTCTTGCCGTCCTCGCTGACCATCGAGCCGCCCTGGGCGTACAGCTCGGCGGTGAAGTGCCAGCCACCGGTGTTGCCGGCGGAGTACTCGCTGTACCCGGCGACGCCGTTGCCCAACGCGGCGATCTTCTTGGCGGCCTCGCGGACCTCGGCCCACGTCTTCGGCGGGTTCTTCGGGTCGAGCCCGGCCTGGGTGAACAGGTTCTTGTTGTAGACCAGACCCATGGAATAGTTCTTGGTCGGTACGCCGTAGATCTTGCCGCCGTC
This sequence comes from Luedemannella flava, assembly GCF_039528515.1. Taxonomy (NCBI): domain Bacteria; kingdom Bacillati; phylum Actinomycetota; class Actinomycetes; order Micromonosporales; family Micromonosporaceae; genus Luedemannella; species Luedemannella flava. Next base: position 6,245 of record NZ_BAAALT010000016.1, on the reverse strand, counting down.
GGTGAAGGCGTTCTTGGCGCCCTGGTCGATCGAGTCCCAGGTCGGGATCGTGTCCTTGCCGACATACGACGTGATGTCCATGGCCTGACCCGAGTCGAGCACCTGCTGCAGGTCGGTCATGTAGCCGTAGAACACGTCCGTGACGGTGCCACCCTGCAAGCGGGCGGTGAAGTCCGGCGGGTTGTTGCACTGCTCGCCGACGGACACGCTCTTGATCTCGATGTTCGGGTGCGCCGCCTCGAACGCCTTGACGTCGTCGTTCCAGTTGGCGAGCAGTTCCTTCTGGGCGCCGACCGGCTGGCAGTCGACCGTGATGGAGACCTTGCCGGAGGAGCTGGTCCTGCCGTCATCGTCGCTCTTGGTGGAACACGCCGCGAGGCTGATCGCCAGTCCGGCCGCGAGCGCCGTGACCACGACCTTCCTGGACTGCGGTACGGACATCTGCGTCCATCCCTTCAGGGAAACGGGGGTGAGTTTTCAGCAATGTGTCGATCGTGTTGTGCAAGGATGCGACTGCTCTCCGCAGGATGTCAACGTGCTGGCCCAACATCGCTCTGTCTTTTCGTAAGAATGCTCTACTCTTGCGCGCATGGTTCAGACATCGGCCCGTCGGTTAGCGGACGTGGCAAGCAAGGTGGGGGTCAGCGAGGCGACCGTGAGCCGCGTGCTCAACGGCCGGACCGGCGTCTCCGACGCCACCCGCGACGCGGTCCTGACGGCCCTGGACGTGCTCGGCTACGAGCGGCCCACCCAGCTACGCGGCGAGCGCGCCCGCCTCATCGGCCTCGTCCTCCCGGAGCTGCAGAACCCGATCTTCCCCGTACTCGCGGAGGTTGTCGGGGCCGCGCTGGCGCAGCGCGGCTTCACCCCGGTGCTCTGCACCCGCACGACGGGCAGCCTGTCCGAGGCGGACTACGTGTCGATGCTGCTCGGCCAGCACGTGTCCGGCATGGTCTTCGCCGGCGGCCAGTACGCCGAGGCGGACGCCTCGCACGCGCACTACGAGCGCCTGGTCCGCCGCCGCCTGCCGGTGGTGCTGTTCAACGCGGCGGTGGATCACCTGGGCTACCCCCGCGTCTCCACGGACGACGCCGCCGCCGTCGAGGAGGCGTACGCCCACCTCGCCTCGCTCGGCCATGCCCGGATCGGCATGGTCGTCGGCCCGCCGGATCACATGCCGACCCGCCGCAAGATCGCGGCTTACCGGACGGTCGTTGCCCGGACCGGCGCCCCCGAACTGATCGAGCACGCCATGTTCGCCGTCGAGGGCGGCCAGGCGGCGGCCGTGCGCATGCTGCGCCAGGGCGCGACGGCCCTGATCTGCGCGAGCGACCTGCTCGCCCTCGGCGCCATCCGCGCTGCCCGCCGCTCCGGCCTCGCGGTCCCCGACGACGTCTCGGTCGTCGGCTTCGACGACTCGTCCCTGATGAACCACACCGACCCGCCCCTCACGACGGTTCGCCAGCCCATCGAGGCCCTCGGCCGCGCCGCCGTGACCCTCCTGGTGAACCAGATCGACGGCCTGTCCGTCCCCGCCGACGAGCTCCTGTTCATGCCCGACCTGGTCGTGCGCGGCTCCACCGGCCCCGCCCCACGCGCTAACAACACGTAACCCCAACGCCCAGCGGCACCACCACCCCACCCCCCTTTGCTCTGCTTCCCTATAGGAAGCATGCGGAACGTAACGTTGCTAAGAGCATTGTGTTCATCACAGCGAGTGATACATGCAGGCCATGGATGGTGATTCCTATAGGGAAGCAGAGCAAAAGGGCTCAGCCGCAGTATCGGAGCGGCGAGCCCGGTGACGCCGTGTTACTTCGATAGTGCGTGACGCTCTGTTATGGCGAGCGGCGGGAAGGGGGAATGCCCGGACGCCAGCGTCGGCTGCGTCCGACCGAGACCGTCGCGGCCACGAGGGTCACGAGCAACGCGATGCTGATGACGGCGCCAGCGACCGGGACCGCCGTCGACATCGACAGGCCGGTCGGCGCGGCGATCGCCGACTCCGACGGCGCCGGTGGGGTCGCGCGAGGGCGTGCCGCGGCGGCCGGTAGGACGTCGGTCAGGGCGCGCAACGGGTTCAGCACGCCGTAGCCGTACTCCGGCGACGGCCGGCCCCCGGGTGCCGGGTCCGCCGAGGCGAGCAGGCGGCGTGCCACGGCCGCCGCGTCCAGATCCGGCCGGTACTGCCGTAGCAGCGCGGCCGTGGCCGCCACGAACGGGGTGGCCAGGCTCGTCCCGCTCATCTCGGCGTGACCCCCACCCGGCTGGGCGCCGGTCACCCGCTCGCCCGGCGCCACGATGTCCACATAGGTCCCGACCTGCGACGTGGCGACCCGATACCCGCTCGCGTCGATCGCTCCGACCCCGAGCACGTCGGGATAGGCGGCCGGATACGGCTTCGGATCGCCGCGGTCGTGGGCGTTTCCAGCGGCGGCCACCACGACGATGTCAGCGGCGATCGCGTCCTCGATGGCGGAGCGCAGGTCGGCATCGTCCGTGGCGGTACTCAGCGACATGTTGATGACGTCGACCCGGGCGGCGATCGCGCGGCGCACGGCGGTCGCGATGCCCTTCGCGTCCAGGCCGCTGCCCACCACCTCACCGGCGCTGTCGTGCCGGTCGGTCACCCGGATCGGCAGGATCTTCACCCCGGGTGCCAGCCCGACCAGGCCCGAGCCCGACCGGGGACCTGCCGCGATCACGCTGGCCACGGCCGTGCCGTGGCCGACGCAGTCGACCCGCCCGTTGCCGCCGTCGACCAGGTCGGTCCCGCCGGTCAACCGGTCACGCAACTGCGGGTGCGCGCCGTCCACTCCGGAGTCCAGCACGGCGACCGTGACGCCGGAACCGTCGGCGAGCGCGCCGATCGTGGCGTAGTCCCAGCGCTGTTGCGGCCACGGGACGTCGGCGATCGCCCGGAACGCCGTGGTTCGCTCGCAGGTCGGCGCGGCCGCCGCGGGCGTCGCCGGCAGGAGGGCCGCGAGCAGCCCGACGACCGCACACCACACCCGGGGGGAACGCACCGATCGATGGTAGTCAGCCGGCCGGTGGCGTGGGGACCACGAGGCCCGATTCGTACGCGGCGATGACGAGTTGTGCCCGATCGTGCGCGCCGACCTTGGTCATGGCCCGGTTGACGTGGGTCTTCACCGTGTGCGGGCTGACCACGAAGCGGGCGGCGTCGAGGGCGTCCTCGGGCAGTTGCTCGGCCAGGACCTGAACCGCTGGCTGCCGTTCGCGGCGGGCAGTTCGCTGGGCCGCGTCCCGGCGTCCGTCGCCGACGGGCTGACCCAGCCGACGGCGGCCGTCGTTTTGGCGGCCTACGCCACCGTCGCCACGGTCCTCGCGCTCACCACCACGGTCCGTCGCGACGTCGCCTGACGTCCCGGGGTCCGGGCGGCGTCGCCGTCCGGACCCCGCCTCTGTGCACGAGTACGCGGACAGCTCCGGCCTGGCCGGCCACTCTGGGCGGCACAGGCCGTCGTCCGAGGAGGTTCCCGTGTCCCGTCTCACCCGCTACGTTGCCGCGTTGGTGCTGGTCACCGCTCCGGCGGTGGCCGTCGGCTCGCCCGCCGCGGCCGCCGTCGAGCCGCTGTGCACCTACGACGTCACGCGCGTGCAGGCCGTCAACATCCAGGAGCGCAACGCCGACGAGGTCTACATCGAACTCGGCGACGAACGCTTCCCGCGCCTGGCGCCGTGCGCATGGAGCAGGGCGAGACGAAGCCCGCGTCCGCGTTCAACAACCCGACGTTCACGTCCAGCCTCGCGGTCCAGTTGAACCTCTGGGAGTACGACGGGGTGCTCCTCCCCGACGACGGCCTGGGCGGCACGACCCTCCCCTGCACGCCCCGCGAGGAGCGCCCGATCCAGATCGTCCGCACGGCCGACATCGAGTACATCGTCTGGGTCCGCGTCACATCTCGCCTACCCTGACCGCAGCAGCCCGGATCGTGGATGGAAAGGCCGGATGGCAGCCAAAGATCCGAAAGGTGTGACGATTGATCGGAGGGGACGGCTGGTGGAGGGATCGCCGAACGTTCTGTCGCTCGCCTGGGGCGCGATGGATGTCGAGGGGGTCGGGCAGGGCAAGGACTTCAAGCTGTGGCCCGGTGGTGGGCGGGCGTGGGACTGGCGGGAGACGGGCACGCAGCACGACCCCGGCGTGCAGGTCGCCGACGTTGAGGAGCTCATCGCCAACGGCGCGACGACCGTGGTGCTCTCGCAGGGCATGGACGGCGTGCTCCAGGTGGGCCCGCAGGTGGTCAAGGAACTGGAGGACCGTGGCGTCACCGTGCACGTGGCCCGCACCCGCGAGGCCGTGGAGATCTACAACGGGCTGGTCGGGGACACGGCCGTGGGTGGGCTGTTCCACTCCACCTGCTGAGGCACTACCCGAACGATCTTCATAGATAATTTTGGCTGCGCTTAGTCGATGGGTGACATATCCGATATTGGCGACCCGGATTCGAGCAGCCGATGCCCTGGTCATGCGGATATAACGGGTCCAATCGGTCGGCTGGGGGTGACGTGCCCGCGGGCCAGAGCGTCGACGCGGCGCAGGGCGTCGGGCATCCGGTACGGACCGGACATCGCGGCGACGAGCGCGGCCGCGTCGGCGACCGGCACGCCGGCGGCGGTGACGTACAGCGGGCGGTCGGATCCGCCCCGGCGCACGGGGACCGCGTGCGCGGCGGCCGCGAACGCCGTCTTGGCCACCCCGATCACCGGCACGCCGAGCTTCGCGTGGACGTGCGCGCCCAGCCCGGGCCGCCCGTCGGGATCCAGATCGACGTACCCGTCGACGATCAGCAGCTTAAGATCAACTCCGGCGAGTACGGCCTCGACGGCCGGCAGTTCGCGCTCGAAGAACGCGCCCGGCCGGTACGGCGCCACGTGCTCCAACCAGGTGATCCGCTCGTCGACGAGGGTGGCGAACCGGTCGTCGGCGGCCACGACGAGCGCGGCCCGCGCCCCGCCGGTCTCCGGGTAGTGCACGTCGACGGCGCCTGTTCGTTCCCCCACGCGCAGTATTGTCCGGCCGACGGGAACCGTGCCGGAACCGGCCGCGTCTGAGCGGTTGTGACAACAGTTCGCGCGGCGGTGACCGCCGCATCCACCGCCGTACTCCTGGCTCTGGCCGGATGTGCCTCGACGGCCGATGCCAACGGCACGCCGGCCGGCCGTTCCGCCGTCGCCACCGGCGTGCCCGCCGACGGGTACGGCCAGAGCACCCTGCTCCTGCGGGTCGCGTACGCGGGCGGCTTCGTCCCGGCCAACCTGATCCCGACCCGGCTGCCGCTGCTCAGCGTGTATGCCGACGGTCGGGTGTTCACCCAGGGGCCGCAGATCGAGATCTTCCCGCCGCCGGCCCTGCCCGGCCTGGAGGTGCGCCGGATCTCGCCGGCCGACGCACGGCGGCTGGTCGACCTGGCCGTGGCGGCCGGGGTGGGCGGCAGCGCCGACTACGGCCAGCCGGGCGTCGCGGACGCGCCGTCGACCCGGTTCACCGTGCGCACCGACGCGGGCATCAGGACCACCGAGGTGTACGCCCTGGGTAACGGCGACGGGGACGGGCTCACCGGCGGCCTCACGGCCGCGCAGATCGCGGCGCGGCGCCAGCTGTGGACCCTGCTGTCCCAGCTCAACGACCTGCCCCGCACGCTCGGGCCGGACGCGGTGAGCCAGTCGACCCTGTACGCGCCGTCCGCGATCGCGGCGGTCGTGGAGGAGTGGCGCTCCCCGGGCCCGGACCAGCCGGCGCAGGAGGAGAAGGAGTGGCCGGGCCCGACCCTGCCCGGTCCGCTGCTCGGCGGGGGCCTGGAGCTGCACTGCGTGACCGCCAGCGGGGCGGCGGCGGCCCGGGTGGCGAGCGCCGCGACGCACGCCAACACCCTCACCCCGTGGCGGTCGGGGAACCAGCGGTGGACGCTGACGTTGCGGCCGCTGCTGCCCGATGAGCGCGACTGCGCCGACCTGCGCGGACAGTCGTAGTTGACCCCCGGGTGCCGCTGCCGGGCGGCACCCGGGTACCCCCTTTGTCCCGTTGGCCCGAATACGCATAAGGCTGAGAAAGCCGTCACACCCGCGTTTAACCCGTGCTCCTGACGGACACAACACCGGGCATGTTGAAGGACCTCACCGACGCACGAGAGCTCTTCGCCGATCAGGTCATCGACGAGCGCCGGCTCGACGATGTCGATGGGCCGGCCCTTCTGCGGCTGTTCACGAGCCTGCCCGCC
>NZ_BAAALT010000015.1:0-30552 GCF_039528515.1 Luedemannella flava | reverse complement strand
CGCCGCCCGGCGCCGGCCGGCGAACCGCCGGTGGGCCCGGACGGGCCGCCGGGCGCGCCGCTCGCCGGGACCGGCCCGGTCACGTGATCCGCACCCCGCCGAGGGCCGTCCACCTGCGCGCCCGTGTCCAGGCATTCCTCGCGCTGCTCGTCGGGCTGCTGTTCATCTACACCACGATCATCCTGCTGGGGGAGCAGCCGGGTGCGGCCACGACGAAGGTCGCCGTGCTGGGGGCGCTGCTGGTCGGCGCGGCCTGGACCCGGCGGAGCAACAACCGGCGGCTGGTCGTCGTCGCGGCGGCCGGCGGCATCATCGCGCTGGCCGTACTCCTCGTGTCCGTCGCCGGGTCGTCCCGGGTCGCGTTCGGCGTGAGCGGCGCGGCTGTCGTCGTGCTCTGCGTCGCGATGATCTGGATGATCGTGTCGATCCTCGTCGCGGTCCACCGGGTCGACGTGTCGACGGTTCTCGGCGTGCTCTGCACCTACCTGCTGATCGCGCTCATCTTCGCGGCGCTGGGGCAGGTCGCGGCCTCGTTCCAGTACGGCCAGGACGAGTACGTCCGGGGGGTTGACGGCCCGCCGTCCGCCTCGGACCTGCTCTACCTCAGCGTCATCACGCTCTGCACGGTCGGCTACGGCGACATCACGCCGGTCAGCGGCTTGGCCCGTGCGCTCGTTGTCATGGAGTCCCTGATCGGGCAGCTCTACCTGGTGTCGATCGTCGCCGCGGTGATCGGTGGTTGGCGGGTGGGCGACGCGGCGCGGGCCGAGCGCGCGAAGCGCATCGACCACGCGGCGCGGGAGCCGGGTCCCACGCCGCGCCGCCGGCGCCCGCTCAGGCGGTCAGGGCCGCGACGAGCTTCGCCTGATCGTCGTGCGTGAGGTTGCTCTGCAGCACCGTCGGTGAGTACGGCCGCAGCGCCTCGATCACCTTGTCCCGCGTCGCGGACACGACGAGCATGAAGACGGCCGCCCGGCCGGGCGTCAGCTGTTCGCCCAGCTGTTTGATCATCTTGTCGTCGACGCCGATGTCGGTGAGCTTGCCGGCGATCGCGCCGCTCGCGGCGCCGATGGCCATGCCGAAGATGGGCATCAGGAAGATCAGCCCGAACAGCGCCCCCCACAGGGCCCCGCCGGCCGCGCCGGCGGCCGTGGTGTTCATCGCCTGCTGCACCTTGACCTTGCCGTCCGCGTCGCGCCACACCAGCGCCGCGTCGCCCAGCTTGATCAGTTCCTGCTTGGTGAGTTGGTTGGTGACGAGGTCGAAGACCTCTTCGCCCCGCTCCCGGTTGTCGAGCCCGAGCACGATCAATGTGGTCGCCATGCGTCGAGGTTAGCCCGGTTTATTCCAAATGAAACTCTAAGTAGGAAATAGCTGCTTACGCTCTGGTTACCGAGGTGCGGAGCAGGGGGTACGCGATGAGCGCAGCGGATGCGGCGGCCGACCGACCGGCCGCGCGGGCGGCGGCGGAGGCGGCGGCGCGACCGGCCACGGCCTATATCTCCTGGGTGGCGCTGGCCCTGATGACCACGGCGTCGGTGGCGAGCCTGCGACCGGCGCCGACGATGGGCCTCTACGGCCTCGCCGCGATCTTCCTGTACGTGGTGCCGGGCATCGTGTTCCTGCTGCCCACCGCGCTGGTGTCGGCCGAGCTCGCCTCCGGCTGGACGGGCGGCGTCTACAACTGGGTCAGCGAGGGCCTGAGCAAGCCGCTCGGCTTCCTCGCCGTCTGGTGCCAGTTCGCCATGACGATCTTCTACTACCCCAGCCTGCTCGGGTACGTGGCGAGCACCCTCGCGTACGTCTTCAACCCGGAGCTCGCCACCAGCGGCCTGTGGACCGCGCTGGTGATCATGGTGTGCTACTGGTCCGGTGTCTACATCTCGTCGCAGGGCACCAAGTCGGTGGCCGGCCTCTCCAGCGCCGGCCTCATCATCGGCACGCTGGCGCCGGGCGTGCTGCTCGTCCTGCTCGGCATGGTCTTCCTCGGGCAGGGCAACCCGTCCGCCGCGCCGATGGACGCCGCCCACCTGCTGCCGCCCTGGGCCGGCATCGCGAGCCTCGTGCTCATCGTGAACAACTTCCTGTCGTACTCCGGCATGGAGATGAACGCGGTGCACGTGGGCTCGCTGCGCAACCCGCCACGCGAGTTCCCCCGGGCCATGTTCCTGGCCATGGGGCTGGTGCTGCTCATCTTCATCCTGCCGGCGCTGGCCATCGCCTGGGTGGTGCCCGCCGAGGAGCTGTCCCTGACGGCCGGCGTCATGCAGGCGTTCGACGCGGTGTTCGCCGAGTTCGACATCACCTGGCTCACCCCGATCATCGGCATCGCGCTGGTGACGGCCTCGCTGGGCGGCATGCTCACCTGGCTCGCCGGGCCGTCCAAGGGCCTGCTGCTCATCTCGCGGCACGAGGGCTACCTGCCGCCGTTCCTGCAGCGGCTCAACAAGCACGGCGTGCAGCAGAACATCCTGGTCACCCAGGGCATCATCACGACCGTCATCGCCCTGCTCTACGCGTTCATCCCCGACGTGTCCAGCGCGTACTGGATCTTCTCGGTGATCACGACGCAGGTCTACCTCATCGTGTACCTGCTGATGTTCGTCGCCGCGGTGCGGTTGCGGCGCACGCAGCCCGACCACCCGCGCGGCTTCCGCGCCCCCATCCTTCCGACGCTGTGCGTGGTGGGCTTCCTCGCCTCCATCGCGGCGCTGCTCATCGGCTTCGTGCCGCCCTCGCAGTTCGGCGGCGCCAGCCCGTTCATCTACCTGATCATCGTCGGCGGCGGCGTGGTCATCGTCGGCCTGCTGGTTCCGTTCCTGTTCTACAAGCTGCGCAAGCCCAGCTGGAAACTCCCGGAGGGGTCATGAGCGAGCGAAGCGAGCGAATCATCAGCTCAGTTGAAGCATGGCGGCGCCGGAGCGCAGCGGAGGTGACGACATGAGCGTTCATGTGGATTCGGCGCCGCGGACGAAGCGGATCATCACCTACGTCGTGCTGGGCGCGATCTTTCTGATCCTGCTGCTCATCGCGCTCGGGACGTTCCAGGCGGCCAAGCGGAACACGCAGGCCACCCAGCTGGCCGGCCAGCTGCAGCAGGAGCTGCAGAAGCACGGGCTGCCGGTGCCGAGCACGGGACAGATCACCAGCGCCCTCGGCACCGACGGCGGGCTGCTGTGCGACGACCCGGCGTTGTTCCTCGACCGCGCCATCGCGCAGTACGCCATGTCGGGCGCGGGTGGGCCCGGTGCCCGCCCGACCATCGCCCCGGCGACGTTCGCCCAGGGCGCGCAGCTCGCCGTCGGCGTCTACTGCCCCGACAAGGCCACCGAGTTCGCGAACGCCCTCGACGACTATGAGCTCCACGACGCGTAACGGAGGCGGTCATGGTCGATGGGCTGCGGGAGGCGGTCGACGCGCAGGTGCCGCGCATCCGCGCCGACCTGGCGGAGCTGGTGTCGTTCCGGTCGGTCGCGGACGCCCGGCAGTACCCGCCGGAGGAGTGCGAGCGGGCCGCGACCTGGGTCCGCGACCGGTTCGCCGAGGTCGGCTTCACCAACCTCGAGCTGTACCCGACGGCCGACGGCAGCAAGGCCGTCTACGGCGAGCGCCGCTCGGCCGGCAACGGACGCAACCCGACCGTGCTGCTCTACGCCCACTACGACGTGCAGCCGCCGCTGGACGAGCACGCCTGGCGCACCCCGCCGTTCGAGCTGACCGAGGTCGACGGCCGGTGGTACGGGCGCGGCGCGGCCGACTGCAAGGGGAACATCCTCATGCACCTCACGGCGCTGCGCGCGCTCGGCGACGACATCCCGGTCAACCTGAAGCTCATCGTCGAGGGCTCCGAGGAGCAGGGCACGGGTGGCCTGGAGGAGTTCGTGCCCGAGCACGCCGACCTGCTGCGCGCCGACGCGATCCTGGTCTGCGACACCGGCAACGCCGCCGTCGGCGTACCCACGGTGACGACGTCCCTGCGCGGCCTTGCCAACGTTGTCGTGACGGTCGAGGCGTTGTCGAGCGAGATGCACTCCGGGATGTTCGGCGGCGCGGCGCCGGACGCGCTCGCGGCGCTCGTCCGGATGCTCGCCTCGCTCCGCGATGAGCAGGGCAACACGACCATCACCGGCCTCGACGCGAGCCAGACGTGGCACGGCGTGGACTACCCCGCCGACCAGTTCCGGACGGACGCGAATGTCCTTCATGGTGTCTCGTTGCTCGGCTCCGGGTCCGTCGCGGACATGCTCTGGGCCCGCCCGGCGGTGACGATCCTCGGCATCGACTGCCCGCCCGTCGTCGGTTCGGCGGCCGCGATCCAGCCGCGCTCGCGCGCCCGGCTCAACCTGCGCGTACCGCCGGGCACCGACTCCGAGGCCGCGCTCACCGCGCTGTCCGCGCACCTGCGGGCCGTCGCACCCTGGGGAGTACGGGTGGCGGTGGAGCGCGAGTCGGCCGGCGCCCCGTTCGAGGCGCGCACCGACGGGCCCGCGTACGCGGCGCTGCGCGACGCCTTCCAGGAGTCGTACGGGCGGGACATGACCACGGCGGGACAGGGCGGCTCGATCCCGCTGTGCAACGTGTTCGCCGAGACCTACCCCGACGCCGAGATCGTGCTCATGGGCGTCGAGGAGCCGAGGACGCTCATGCACGCGCCGAACGAGAGCGTGGACCCGTCCGAGATCGCGCACATGGCGCTGGCCGAGGCGCTGTTCCTGCGCCGGTACGCGTCGGTATAGCGCAAGCTTTCCGGAGGAGCGGTGTTCTCCGGAGGAAGGTCTGCGCTGTTCAGCTCAGACCGTGTCGGGGCGCGCGTGGCGGGGGCGCGGCGCCAGCAGGATCGACCACAGGGACAGCGCGACGGCCGAGCTCTCCGGGCGCTCGACCGGTCGCTTGGCCATGCAGGCGCGGGTGATGTCAGCGATGTCGCGGGGCATGCCCGGGACGCTGAGCACCGGCGTGGGCGCCGCGTAGTGCAGTCGGCCGGCGGCGAACCCCGGGCCGGGGCGACCGCCGGGCCCGCGCGGCGGGCCGGCCGGGGCGGGCGACGTGCCGGTGAGCATTTGGTAGAGCAGGACACCCAGGGCGTACACGTCGTCGGCGGGCTCGCCCGGGCCGGTGCTGAGCTGCGGGTGCGCGGGGGCCGGTTGGGCGGGCGACGAGTGCGCCTGAGACAACGGTCGGCGCAGCCGGCCGCTGGTGACGCGGCGGCTGGGCGCGGCCGTGAGCCGGCCGGTCAGCGGCTTCGTGGTCACCGCCAGGCCGAAGTCGATGAGCTTCACGCCCGTCGTCGTGATCATGATGTTCTCGGCGGAGACGTCGCGGTGCACGACGCCGCGGCGGTGGGCGACGGCCAGCACGTCACCGATCGTGGCCGCGATGCGGACGGCCTCCTGCCACGGCATCGGGCCGCCGGCCACGCGCGCCGCCAGCATCACGCCCGTGAGCAGCTCCATGACAACGTAGGGCACCATCGAGCCGTCGGGCAGGGGCGCGTCGCCGAAGTCGTAGACCTTGGGCACGCTCGGGTGACGCAGCATGTTCGTGATGAGCGCCTCGCGGCGCACGCGCTCGCGCGCGATGGTGTCGCCGGCGTGTGTGGGCGCGAGCATCTTGATGGCCATCGGTTGGCGACGCACCGTGTCCACGGCGTGGTACACGATGGAGACGCCGCCCTGTCCGATCGGTCCCATGAGGACATAACGCTGTCGGAAGGCGGTGCCCATCTGTAGCCACGACACGATTCGGGACTATTCCGTACCTGGCGACCCAGGACAAGGGGATGGCCGTCACGTTCACCGTTTTGCTATGCGACGGACGCGATGCGTGACGGTCTGTAGTCGTCTGCGGAGTCTTGAATGTTTGACTACGTCGATGCGTGTTCGAGCAGCTTATGGCGATCTTTGAGGGTCGTTCACGTTGTTGAGCTGGGCAAATGTCCGGAACTTACGTCGATATCAATGAATCCCTATGCACCGGTATGCCGGTTTTCAGACACCCAAACGCAATGGGGCGTTGACAAGCTCGAAACGATGGACCACGCTGTGTCCGTGGGAGCGCTTCCATAGAGTCCCAACGAGGTGGACCCTGTTGTTCGGAGACCCCGATGACCATTGTTGATCTGCAGTACCTGCCCCGTCCCGCAGGCGACGAGGACCCCGAGTCCGACTCGCCGACCCTAGCCCACGTGGCCGCCCTCGCCGGCGTTTCGCTGGCGACCGCCTCGCGGGTGCTCAACAACTCCGCCGGAGTGAGCATGCGTGCCCGTGAGCAGGTGCGCGACGCGGTGACCCATCTCGGGTACGTGCGTCGTCGGGCCGCGCGCGCCACCACCGCGAAGCGTGTACGCGCGGTCGCCGCCGTCGTGTGCGCCAACAACAACCGTCTCTTCTCCGACCCGTTCTACGCCCGGATCATCTCCGGTGCCACCGAGGAGCTGGCCGGACACGACGTCCCGCTCATGGTCATCCCGGTGACCGACGATCGACTCGCACTGATCGAGCCGAGCCTGCACTCCGGACACTACTCCGGTGTGCTCCTCGTCGGCGCCCACGACCGGCACTCGCTGACCGTCTCGCTCCCGGCGGCCGGTGTACCGGTGACGATGATCGGGCGTCCGCTGCACGCCACCCGGGCGTCGTACGTCGACGTCGACAACAAGGGCGGCGCCCGTCTCGCGGTGGAGCACCTCATCCGCCAGGGCCGGCGCAACATCGCCACCATCGCCGGGCCGCCGAACATGGCGGTCGGCGCCGACCGGCTCGCCGGCTACAAGGAGTCCCTGGCCCGCGCCGGCCTGCCCGAGATGCCCATCGCCTACGGCGACTTCAGCCAGGCCTCGGCCGTGCACGCCATGTGGCGCCTGCTCGACCAGCGCCCCGGCCTCGACGCCGTGTTCGTCGCCTCCGACATCATGGCCACCGGAGCCCTCCACGCGCTGCGCCGTGCCGGGCGCCGCGTGCCGGACGACGTGGCCGTCGTCGGGTTCGACGACATCCCGCTCGCCGCACACACCAACCCGCCGCTCACCACCATCCGCCAGCCGATCGAGGAGACCGGGACCATGGCTGCCCGGCGTCTACTCTCCATCATCGACGGCGACGCCGAAGAGCAGGACCCGTTGCTGCCTACGACTCTCGTGGCCCGGGCCTCCGCCTGACGGGCTGAGCCGGTGTCTGGCGAAGGCCGGAAGGCCCGAACCAGCACCGCGCTAAGCGGCTTCCCTGGCGGCGGTCGGTTCCACCACCCCGGCCGCCGCCAGGGACCATCTCCACCGAGACTTCTCCTCCTCCCGAGCCGGTCGCGGCCCGCAGGCGATCCCTGCGGGCCGCGCCGCGTATTCCCTGCCGGCGGTCGAGGCGTCAGGATGCACGGGGTGAACGCCAACCTGTCGGCGGCCGTGGCCGTGCTCATCCTGCTGATGGCGCTCGGCGCCGCCGTGTACGCCGTGGCGCGGCAGCGCGGGCGGCGGGTCATCGCGACGGCCGGGCAGCGGGCGACCTACGAGGTGCTGCACACCGCCGGGTTGGCCGCCGAGCCGCTGCGCGCCGGGCTGTCCGCGGCGACGGCCGGTAAGGCCGTGCGCCACCTGCGTACCCTCATCGGATCTTCGGGGTTGGCGGTCGCGGGGCGCGACGGGCTGCTCGCCTACGACGGGGCCGACGACCACCACCGCGACCAGCTCGCCACCGCCGCGCGCCGGGCCGTCGCCACCGGGCGGTCGACGGTGCTCAGCGCCCGTGACCTCACCTGCGACGCGATCGACTGCGCGGTGCGCGGCGCCGTGGTCGCCGCGCTGATCCGGCCCGACAGCGAGGCCGTCGAGGGCGCGCTGGTCGCCGTCACCGACAAGCAGGTCATGCCCGGCATGGTGCGCGCCACCCTGGAGACCGGCCGATGGGCCGCCACCCAGCTCGCCCTCGCGGAGCTGGACTCATCCCGCGCCCGGCTGGCCCGGGCCGAGCTGCGGGCGCTGCGCGCCCAGATCAGCCCGCACTTCGTCTACAACGCGCTGTCGGCGATCGGCTCGTTCGTGCGCACGGACCCGGAACGGGCCCGCGAGCTGATCCTCGAGTTCGCGGAGTTCACCCGGTACAGCTTCCGGTCGCACGGGGAGTACACGACGCTGGCCGAGGAGCTGCGTTCCATCGACCGGTACCTGACGATCGAGCGGGCGCGGTTCGGTGAGCGCCTGCAGGTCCGGCTGCAGGTGGCGCCGGAGGTGCTCCCGGTGGGCCTGCCGTTCCTGTGCCTGCAGCCGCTGGTCGAGAACGCGGTGCGGCACGGCGTGTCCCCGAAGCCGGGCGTCGGCACGGTCAGCATCGTCGCGCGCGACGCGGGCGCGGAGTGCGTCATCACGGTCGAGGACGACGGGGTCGGCATGGACCCCGAGGTGCTGGCGCGGGCCGTGGACGCCGACGAGCCCGACGCCGGCCAGCACGTGGGCCTCGCGAACGTCGACGAGAGGTTGCGCTCGGTCTTCGGCGACGGCTTCGGCCTGGTCGTGGAGACCGCTCCCGGCGCCGGCACGAAGATCAGCATGCGGGTCCCGAAGTTCCGCCCGGACGTCCACCCGGCCCGCGCGACCTGATCGCGTCAGGCGAACAGGTCCTCGACCGAGGTCGCCGTCGTGGCCAGGCGAATCCACCGCTCCAGCTGCACGATGTCCGTGCACGACGTGATGCGGTCGCGGGCGTCGGCGGGCACCTCGATGCCGCGAGCGTCCAGCACGGTCAGCAACGACCGCGCCTCACCTTCAGCGCGGCCCTCAGCCCGACCCTCGATTCGTCCTTCGATGCGGCCCTCGGTGCGACCTTCCCCGCGACCCTGCTCAAGTCCCTGTTCAAGTCCCTCTTCGAGGCCCAGCTCCCGCCCTTCCACGCGCCCCTGCGAAACGAACTTGCGCACCAGGTCGCTCTGGTATTCGCGGATGCGGGTCGCCATAAGGTCCTCCAGGGTTTGGCGGGCGGCCGCGCTCAAAGCCTCGGCCACGATGTCGAAACAGCCCAACGTATGGGCCACGTGCTTTTGGTCGTCAATATCAGTCACTCGAACGTGGCGAGGCTATGGAACGCGGTGATGCCGCGACTTCTGCGGCGCGGTGACTAAGCTGCTAATGCCCGAAATTATCTAATTATGGTTTTCGAATCTTTTTGGGCAATCAATTTCGAGAAGCGTGCGAGCCAGATGGAGGCAAGAATGAACGCGCGCATCATCGCGGCCGTGACCGGTGGACTCCTGGTCGCCAGCGCCCTCGTGGCGGCGCAGGCCCCCGCCTCCGCCGCACCCGTGCCATCCACTGTGGTCGGCGTCCCGTCGCTGCTCGTCCCGGCCGACTGGGATGACGACGACCTGTGGGACCGGCGCGACCGTTGGGACCGCGACCGTTGGGACCGCGACCGCTGGGACCGCGACCGCTGGGACCGTTGGGACCGGGACAGGTGGGACCGGTGGGACTGGGACCGCGACCGGTGGGACCGCGACCGCTGGGATCGTGACCGGTGGGACCGGGACCGGTGGGACTGGGGCCGGGATCGCTGGGATGATGACGATGAGTTCGCCGATGGGATCCGCGACGGGATCCGGGACGGCTACGCCGACGCCCGTCACGACTGTGACTCGCGGGGCGGCTCCCGGTTCAGCGGCCAGCGCCCGCCGCGGGGCTCCCGCGCCTACCAGCGCGCCTACAACCGGGGCTACAACCGCGGTTACAACCGCGGCATCGACGACTTCTGCTGAAGGATCGGCGGCGACCCCGTCCACGCGATCCCCGAACAATCTTGGGACGAAACACGCGGGTATCCGCATGTTTCGTCCCAAGAATAACTACAGCGATCGACTCTCAGACCAGGTCGGCGTCGTGCACGAGCAGGGCGATCTGGACGCGGTTGTTGAGGTCGAGCTTGGTGAGCAGCCGGGAGACGTACGCCTTCACGGTCGCCACCGACATGAACAGCTCGGCGGCGATCTCCGCGTTGGACCGCCCCTGGCCGACGGCCAGCGCCACGTCGCGCTCGCGCGGACTCAGCGTGCCCAGCAGGCCGACCGCGCGTTCGCGGCGCCCGTCG
This sequence comes from Luedemannella flava, assembly GCF_039528515.1. Classification (NCBI taxonomy): domain Bacteria; kingdom Bacillati; phylum Actinomycetota; class Actinomycetes; order Micromonosporales; family Micromonosporaceae; genus Luedemannella; species Luedemannella flava. The sequence continues at coordinate 20,488 of NZ_BAAALT010000015.1, read as the reverse complement.
CCGCCCGTGGCGACGACGTGCGTGATGAGCTGCCTGGTGACTGTGGGGGAGAGGGTCGCCTCGCCCGCCGCGACGCGGCGGATCGCCGCCACGATCTCGGCGGGCGGGGTGTCCTTGAGCAGGAACCCGCCCGCGCCGGCGCGGAGCGCGCGCAGCACGTACTGGTCGATGTCGAACGTCGTGAGGACGAGCACCTCGGGCGCCCCGGGGACGGCACGCAGCGCGGACGTCGCGGCCAACCCGTCCACGCGCGGCATGCGGATGTCCATCAGGACCACGTCCGGGGCGTGGGTGCGCACCGCGTCGGGCACCTCGGCGCCGTCGGCGACCTCGCCGACGACCGCGAGGTCCGGCGCGCCGCCAATGATCATGGATAGCCCGGCGCGGACGAGCGGGTCGTCGTCGACCACGAGGACCCGGATCACGCCGGCCACGGCAACCAGGCCTGTACGCGGAAGTCGCCCGTCGGCGTGCTGCCGCCGCGGAAGTGGCCGCCGACCAGGCTGACCCGCTCGGCGAGCCCGGCCAGGCCGGTGCCCGTGCCCGGGATGTCCGCGACCCGCACCGCCGGCGGCGGGTTGCTCACCGCCAGGGTCAGGCCGTCGCCCGGGCCGCCGTTCATCTCGATGCTCACCTTCGCGCCGGGCGCGTGCTTGCGCGCGTTGGTCAACGCCTCCTGCACCAGGCGGTACGCCGTCGTGGCGACCGTGGCGGGCGCCTGCTCGGATCCGATCACCTCGTTGTGCAGGTCGACCCGCATGCCCGCGGTCCGCGACTCGCCGACGAGTTTCGGCAGGTCCGCGAGGCGGCGCTGCGGCGGCTCCGCCGCGTCGTCCGTCCCGTCGCTGTCGCGCAGGACACCCAGCACCTCGCGCAGGTCGCGCAGCGCCTCGTGGGCGCTCGAGCGGATGACCGCGGCGGCCTTCGACACATCCTCGGGCGGGGCGTCCGGCCGGAACTCCAGCGCTCCCGCGTGCAGGCTGAGCAGCGAGATCCGGTGCGCGAGCACGTCGTGCATGTCGCGGGCCAGCCGGGTGCGCTCCAGCTGCCGCGCCTGGGCCACCCGCAGCTGCTGCTCCGCCTCGGCCCGCTCCGCCCGGTCGCGCAGCGACAGCACGAGCTGCCGACGGGCCCGCACGAACAGGCCCCACGCCAGCAGCAGCGACATGATGAAAACGTTCGCGAGGACCGCGCCCAGCCAGCCGAGATCCAGGTCTGGGCGCAGCACGTTGAACGCCGTGCCGGCGACGACGTTGGCGGCGGCCAGCGGCCCCGAGATGCTCAACGGGCGGTGGATCACGACCGTGAACAGGATGAACCCCTGCGCGAACGCGCAGGTGACCGAGAAGACGGCGACCGGCAACCCGATGATGGCCAGCGCCACCGGCCACCGCCGCCGCAGCCACAGCGCGCAGCAGGAGGCGAGGCCCAGCGCCGAGTCGAGCGGGATCAGCCAGTCCGGGCCGTCGAGCCCGATGTCCAGCGGAGAGACCGGCTGCGTCGCGCCCCACGACGCGTACAGCCAGAACATCAGCGCGCCCAGGAACGCGATCGAGTCGATCAGCCAGTCACGCGCCGAGCGCCGGTGCCGCCCGGCGGCCCGCCGCCCGGTCAGGCTGGCCGGCAACAGCCAGGGGTGGTCCGGCGCGGTCATGCGGCAATCGTAGAAACCCTTGTCGTCGTCGGATACCGACCAAAGTCGGTATCCCGTGCCGACCTCGGTCGGCGCGGTCCTAGACCGACAGCCGCAGCGGCGGGGCGGGCCGCGCGGCGACGCTGATCCGCATGATTGAGATAACCCATCTGACCAAGAAGTACGCCGGTCACGCGGTCGTCGACGACGTCTCCTTCACCTGTCGACCGGGCACCGTCACGGGTTTCCTGGGCCCCAACGGCTCCGGCAAGTCCACGACCCTGCGGATGCTGTGCGGGCTGACCCCGCCGACGGCCGGGTCGGCCACCCTTCTCGGCGGCCGCTACCGCGACCTGCCCAACCCCGCGCGTCGGGTGGGCGTGCTGCTGGACGCGTCCGCGCAGCACGGCGGGCGGACCGGGCGCGAGGTGCTCACCCTCGCCACCCTCACCACGGGGGTGCCGCGGCGGCGGGTGGCCGAGCTCTTCGCCCAGGTCGGCCTCGACGACCCCGCGGCGCGCAAGCGCGTCCGGGCGTACTCGCTGGGCATGCGCCAGCGGCTCGGCCTGGCCGTCGCCCTGCTCGGCGAGCCGGAGATGCTCATTCTCGACGAGCCGGCCAACGGACTCGACCCGGAGGGCATCGCCTGGATGCGCACACTGCTGCGCGGCTTCGCCGACCGGGGCGGCACCGTCCTGCTGTCGTCGCACCTGCTCGGCGAGGTGCAGGCCATCGCCGACCAGATCGTCCTCATCCACAACGGCCGCGTCGTCGAGCAGGGGAACACCGCCGACCTGATCGCTGGTGGCCGCAGCCTCGAGGACCTCTTCCTCGCCCGTACCGGAGGCCAGTCATGACCGCCCCGTCGCTTGCCCGCCTCACCGTCGTCGAGCTGCGCAAGCTCGTCGACACCCGGTCGGGCCGCTGGCTGCTCATCACCATCGGGGTGCTCGCCGCCGCCCTGGTCACCCTGCAGCTCGTCTTCGGCGGGTCCGGCGACCGGACCTTCGCCGCGGCGTTCCTTGTGTCGGTGCTGCCCATCGCCCTGCTGCTGCCGGTGCTCGGGATCCTGCTGGTGACCAGCGAGTGGTCGCAGCGGACGGCGCTGACCACGTTCACCCTGGTGCCGCGGCGGCACCGGGTCGCCCTCGCGAAGGTCGTCGCGGCCACGCTCGCGGGGGTCGCCTCCGTGCCGGTCAGCGTCGTCGTCGCGACCGTCGCGACGCTGGCCTCCGGCGGTGAGTGGACGTTCCGCGCCGAACTCCTCTGGTACACCGCCCTGGCGCAGATCATCGGCGTACTCATGGGGGTGGGGTTCGGCATGGTGCTGCTCAACAGCCCGCTCGCCATCGTCGTCTACCTGATCCTGCCGACCGTGTGGACCATCCTCGGCGCGACGATCAGGTCGCTGCGCGAGGCCGCGGCCTGGCTCGACACGGGGGTCACCACCATGGCGTTGTTCGAGCCGGGCATGACCGGCGGCGACTGGGCGAAGCTGGGCGTATCGGTCGCGGTGTGGGTGGCCCTCCCGCTCGCCGCCGGCCTCGTCCGGGTCACCACCCGCGAAGTCGCTTGACCGCCGCTGGACGATGGCACGTGTGACCGTGCCGAACCGCCAGATCCGCGCCACCTACACCGACGACACGATCACGGTGTACCAGGCGTACGGCGACGCTATCGCCCGGCCCGCGCTCGCGGCCGGGCGGTTCGTCGCGCCGTTCAAGCGCGAGCGGATGACGTGGATCAAGCCGTCCTTTTTATGGATGATGTACCGCTGCGGGTGGGCGCTGAAGGACGGGCAGGAGAACGTGCTGGCCGTCGAGATCACCCGTGAGGGCTTCGAGTGGGCGCTGGCGCGCGCGTGCCTGAGCCACTACGACCGCGATCGCGACGCCTCCCGCGCCGAGTGGTCGCGGCGGCTCAGGACGAGTCCGGTGCGCGTGCAGTGGGATCCCGAGCGGTCGTTGCGACTGGGAGCGCTTCCGCACCGGTCCCTGCAGGTGGGCCTCTCCGGCGAGGCGGTGACCCGCTACGTCGACACGTGGACGGTCGCCATCACCGACGTGACACCCCTGGCGAGGCGGATCCGCGGCCGCCTGGACGCCGGCGACGAGGCGGGCGCCCGTTCGCTGCTCCCCGCGGAGCGCCCCTACGACCTCCCGTCACCGGTGGCCGAGAACATCGGCGCGGACGGTCCGGAGGAGGTGGTAGCGGCCGACCGGGGGACGTGACGATCCAGTAGCCGGCGCACCATGGAGGCGCACCGGAGCGGAGGGCGGACCCATGCTGGCGATCGTGGTGGGGTATCCGGTCGCCGTGGAGTGGACGGCCGGCCGGGTGATCGGGGTCGGGTGCCCGCTGCTCTTTCTCGTCGTGACGGCCATCCTGCTCGCGCGGGCCGCGCACCGCGACGACCGACAGGGGTAGCCGCGGGAGGGTCCGAACCGCGAGGATGCTCCCTATGGGCACTCATATCTACACCGGTCTACGTGTCCTCGCCGTCGATGACGAACCGCCGGCGCTCGACGAGCTGGCGTTCCTGCTGCGCGGCGACCCGCGGGTGGCGACCGTGCGCACCGCGAACGACGCGACCGGGGCCCTGCGCGTCCTGCGCGACGAGGAGATCGACGCCGCGTTCCTCGACATCCGGATGCCCGGCCTGGACGGGGTCGAGCTGGCCAGGGTGCTCAGCCGCTTCGCGCGACCGCCCGCGATCGTCTTCGTCACCGCGTACGACGACCGGGCGGCCGACGCGTTCGACCTCGGCGTCGTCGACTACGTGCGCAAGCCCGTGCAGTCCGACCGGCTCGCCGAGTCGCTGCGGCGCATCGCGTCCGCCCGGCTCGTGCCCGCCCACCCGGCCGTCGCCGGCCAGCGCGCCCGCGAGGCCGCCGACGCGGCGCCCGACGTGATGATCCCCGTCGAGCTGGCCGGCACGACCCGGCTGCTGCCCCGCTCCGCCGTGCGCTGGGTGGAGGCGCAGGGCGACTACGCCCGGCTGCACACCGCCGAGGCGTCCCACCTGATCCGGGTGCCGTTGACGACGCTGGCGGAGCGGTGGGCGGACGCCGGTTACGTCCGGATCCACCGGTCCTACCTGGTGCAGTTGCGGCTCATCAGCGAGCTGCGGCTGGCCGGCAACGCGTACGTGGTCGTCATCGACGGGCGCGAGCTGCCCGTCGCGCGACGCCACACCCGCGAGCTCAAGGACCGCCTGGTCCGCGCGGCCAAGCAGGACTGGGCGCGTTGATGTCCGGGGACACCCCGCAACGGGTACGGGTCGTGCTCGCGGACATCGCCCGACCGCCGCGCACCGCCGCCACCCGGGCGGAGCTGACCGAGCAGACCCACGTGGGCGACGCGCTCGTGCGCGGCCTGGTCCGCGCCCAGCTCGCCCTCGCCCTGCGCCTCGCCGCCGTCGTGGTGATCGGGCTCGGCGGGCTGCCGCTGCTGTTCGCCGTCGCGCCGGCCGTCGCTAAGGCGCGCCCGTTCGGGATCTCGCTGCCGTGGCTGCTGCTCGGCGCGCTGGCGTACCCGTTCCTGTTCGTCGTCGGGTGGGCGTACGTGCGCCTGGCCAGCCGCGCCGAACGGGACTTCACCGACCTCGTCGAGCGGCCGTGACCAACGCTTATGCCGTGCCCGCGATCGTCGCGGTCACCCTCGTCACCGTCGTCATCGGCGCGTACGGGCTGCGCCTGGCCCGCTCCACGTCCGACTTCCTGGTGGCCTCCCGCGAGGTGAGCCCGTCCTGGAACGCGGCCGCGATCAGCGGCGAGTACCTGTCCGCGGCCTCGTTCCTCGGCGTCGCCGGCCTGATCCTCAAGTACGGCGCGGACGTGCTCTGGTACCCCGTGGGCTTCGCCGCCGGGTACCTGGCCCTGCTGCTGTTCGTGGCGGCGCCGCTGCGCCGGTCGGGCGCGTTCACCCTGCCCGACTTCTGCCAGCTGCGCCTCGGCGCCCCATGGCTGCGCAAGCTCGCCACCGCGTTCGTCATCTTCATCGGCTGGCTCTACCTGGTGCCCCAGCTGCAGGGCGCCGGCCTGACGCTGCGCTCGGTCACCGGCGCCCACTACTCCCTCGGCGTGCTCATCGTCGCCGGCGTGGTGACCGGCAACGTCGCCCTGGGCGGCATGCGCTCCATCACGTACGTGCAGGCCTTCCAGTACTGGCTGAAGTTGACCGCCCTGGCGGTGCCCGTGATGTTCCTGCTCGCCCACTGGCAGCGCCAGGACCGGCCGGCCATCCCGTCGCCGGTGACGTGGCTGCTGCCGCTGCACGGCGAGGAGCACGGCCTGTTCGCCACGTACTCGCTGATCCTGGCGACGTTCCTCGGCACGATGGGGCTGCCGCACGTACTCGTGCGGTTCTACACCAACCCCGACGGCGCCGCGGCCCGCCGCACCACGCTCGTCGTCCTCGGCCTGGTCGGGCTCTTCTATCTGTTCCCCACGTTCTACGGGGTGCTCGGCCGGCTCTACACGCCGCACCTGGTGGCCAGCGGGGAGACCGACACGGTGGTGCTGGCGCTGCCGGGCGCGGCGATCGGCGGGCTGACCGGCGAGGTGCTCGGCGCGCTCGTGGCGGCCGGCGCGTTCGCGGCGTTCCTGTCCACGTCGTCGGGGCTGCTCACGGCCGTGGCCGGCGTGCTGTCGACGGATGTGCTGGGGCGCGGGTCGGTGCGCAGCTTCCGCTGGTCGGCGGTCGTCGCGGGGGCGGTGCCGGCGGTGCTGGCGCTGCGCGTGGACGCCCTCGACGTGTCGCAGGTCGTGGGCCTGGCGTTCGCGGTGGCGGCCTCGTCGTTCTGCCCGTTGCTGGTGCTGGGCATCTGGTGGCGCGGCCTCACCGACCTCGGCGCCGCGGCCGGCATCGTGGTCGGCGGCGGCTCGGCCGTCGGGGCGGTGCTCGTCACCGTGGTCGGCCCGCCGCTGACCGGCTGGACCGCCACGCTGGTCGAACAGCCCGCCGCCTGGACCGTTCCGCTCGCCTTCACGGTTATGGTGACTGTGTCGATCATGTCGCGACGGCGCGTGCCCGCCGCGATCGGCTCGATCATGCTCCGCCTGCACGCCCCTGACGCACTGCGGGCTGACGCGACCACCCCGCGTTGAGCGGTCGGGCCCGGTGCGCTCGGCGCAGCGCACCCGCCGTTCGGCGCACGCGGCCCTCGCCGATCGGCGCGTGTGGTCCACGGCACACCTAGCGTGCCGGGAACCCACATTCGGGCCGGTGGCGCGTCCTGTCCACCGACCCGCTTCTATTCCGGAGGCGGTGACACCATGACGACCGACGAGCCAGAGGCGACGTCCGGCGACGGTGGTTCGCGCTACCTACAGGTGCAGCAATCGGATGAGTTCGCGGGTCTGCGGCGCGCGTTCCGGCGCTTCGTCTTCCCGTTCACGGCTGCCTTCCTGATCTGGTACGCGCTCTATGTGATCCTCTCCGCGTACGCGCGGGACTTCATGGGTCAGAAGGTGTTCGGCAACGTCAACGTGGCCCTCATCTTCGGCCTGCTGCAGTTCGTCACGACGTTCCTCATCGCGTGGCTCTACGAGCGGTACGCCACCAACAAGCTCGAACCCATGCAGGAGAGCCTCAAGGCCCAGGTCGAGGGCAACGGTGGCGCCAGCACGGTCACGGAAGAGGAGCCGGCGTGAACTCCGTCGTACTTGCGGCCGGGCCGGCCGTTTCCGCCCGTACTCTCACGATTGTTTTGTTTGTTGTCTTCGTCGCGATCACCTTGTGGATCACGATCTGGGCGAGCCGGCAGACCCGCAGCGCCACCGACTTCTACGCCGGTGGGCGGTCGTTCTCCAGCTTCCAGAACGGCATGGCGATCGGCGGCGACTACATGTCGGCCGCGTCGTTCCTCGGCATCGCCGGCATCATCGCGCTGTCCGGCTACGACGGCTTCCTCTACTCCATCGGCTTCCTCGTCGCCTGGCTGGTCGCGCTCCTGCTGGTCGCGGAGCTGATGCGCAACTCCGGCAAGTACACGATGGCCGACGTGCTGGCGTTCCGGATGCGCCAGCGGCCCGTGCGCACCGCCGCGTCGATCTCCACCATCGTCGTGTCGATCTTCTACCTGATCGCGCAGATGGTGGGTGCCGGGTCGCTCGTCGCGCTGCTGCTGGGCATCAAGACCGGCGAGACGTTCATGGGGATGTCCGCCGAGACCGCCAAGATCGTGACGATCATCCTCATCGGCATCCTGATGATCGTGTACGTCGTCATCGGCGGCATGAAGGGCACCACCTACGTCCAGATCGTCAAGGCGTTCATGCTCATGCTGGGCGCGCTGCTCATGACGCTGCTGGTCTTCGTGGCGTACAAGTTCAACATCTCCGACCTGCTCGGCGACGCGGCCGAGAAGTCCGGCAAGGGCGCCGCGTTCCTCGAACCCGGCCAGCGCTACGGCAAGGACATCGTCGGCAACGTGGCGGCGTCCACGGTCTCGAAGCTCGACCTGCTGTCCCTGGGCCTCGCGCTGGTCCTCGGCACGGCCGGCCTGCCGCACATCCTGATCCGCTTCTACACGGTGCCCACCGCGAAGGCCGCCCGCCGGTCCGTCGTCTGGGCGATCGGCATCATCGGCACCTTCTACCTGATGACGCTCGCCCTCGGCTTCGGCGCCGCCGCGCTCGTCGGCTCCGCCGACATCGCCAAGCAGGACGCCGCGGGCAACACGGCCGCGCCGCAGCTCGCCCAGGCGTTGGGCGAGAAATACCTGGGCGGGAGTACGGGCGGAGCGGTGCTGCTGGCCGTCATCGCCGCGGTGGCGTTCGCCACGATCCTCGCCGTGGTGGCCGGCCTGACCCTGGCGTCGTCCTCCTCGGTGGCGCACGACCTGTACGCCAACGTCATCAAGAAGGGCCAGACGGGGGAGCGCGACGAGGTCAAGGTCGCCCGGTACGCGGCGTTCGCCATCGGCGCGATCGCCATCCTGCTGGCCATCTTCGCGCGCGGGCTCAACGTGGCGTTCCTCGTCGCGGTGGCGTTCGCGATCGCCGCGTCGGCGAACCTGCCGGCGATCCTCTTCTCGCTGTTCTGGAAGAAGTTCAACACCCGGGGCGCGACGTGGGGCATCTACGGCGGTCTGGGCTCCGCGCTGCTGGTCGTGCTGCTGAGCCCGATCGTCTGGGGCGGCGCGCAGTCGACCCTGCCGGCGGCGAAGCTCACCCCCGCCCAGGCGGCGACGTGCGGCGTGCCGGCCGACTCCAAGGAGGTCGCCAACGCGTCCGCGTTGTTCAGCTGCACGACGGACGCGCCGATCCCGTTCTCCAACCCCGGCCTCATCTCCATCCCGCTCGGCTTCCTGTTCGCCGCCATCGGCGCGGCCACGAGCCGCGAGCGCGACGAGGAGAAGTACGCGGAGTTGGAGGTCCGTTCCCTCACGGGGGCGGGCGCGCACTAACCCACCCCTCTCACCCGGTGCCCGCCCCGCAACGTCGCGGGGCGGGCACCGCCGCGTCGTGGCCCGCCTCCGGCGGGCCCTGCCGACGTTTGGGCCGTTACGCATGGAATTCCGCGCGCCATAACCGGCCTCACGGTCCAAACGTCGGGCGGGCGGTTTCGGGGGAGCGGCGGGGCGGGTAGTGGGTGGGGGTCGGAAGGAGAGCACCGTGGGTATCGGTGGCAGCATCTTTTTGATCGCCGTTGGCGCGATCATCGCGTTTGCCGTGGACGTTTCCGTCGGCTGGCTCGACCTGGAGGTCGTCGGCTGGGTGCTGATGGTCGCCGGTGTCGTCGGACTCATCCTCACCATGACGATCTGGAACCGGCGCCGGACCGTCACGTCCGTGTCGGACGCGCGCACCCCCGTCGCGACGACCCGCACGGACACCACGTACGACGCGCCGGAGGACCCCCGCTACTGAGGAACGTCGGATGGTCCCGCCGCGGTGCGCGGCGGGACCATCCTTGTCTGCGCGAGCCGTCGGGCGACCAGCGGGTAGCGCACGCCGCACACCAGCTCCAGCACGACGTTGGGCACCAGCACCCAGCGCGCGAGGTGGTCGCTGACCACCGTCGGTCAGCTCACGATCGCCATCTCATGCGGCGTGTTGTTGAGGCGCCGCCCGCCGTCCGGGGTGCACGTCACGATGTCCTCGATGCGTACGCCGAAGCGGCCGGGCAGGTAGACGCCCGGCTCGATGGAGAAGCACATGCCCGGCACGAGCGGGCGGTGCTCGCCCTCCACCAGGTACGGCGGCTCGTGCGTGGTCAGCCCGATGCCGTGGCCGGTGCGGTGGATGAAGTACTCGCCGTAACCCGCGTCGGTGATCACTTTTCGGGCCGCGCGGTCGATCTCCTCGCACGCGACGCCGGGGCGGACCGCCTCGAAGCCCGCCTGCTGGGCCTGCCGGACGAGGTCGTGGACCTCGCGCTCCTCCTCGGTCGGCTCGCCGACGTGCACCGTGCGGGTGGTGTCCGAACCGTAGCCGAACTTCAGGCCGCCGAAGTCGAGGACCACCATGTCGCCCTCGTTGATGACCCGGTCGCCCGCCTCGTGGTGCGGGTTCGCGCCGTTGGGCCCGGAGCCGACCACCGTGAAGTCGACCTGGCTGTGGCCGTGCTCCCGCAGCAGGCGGGCCAGGTCGGCGGCGACGTCGTTCTCGGCGCGGCCGGCGAAGCGTACTCCCAGAATGTTCTTGAACGTCTCGTCGGCGGCGAGGCCCGCCGCGGCCAGGCGCCCCAGCTCGTGGGGGTCCTTGACGGCGCGCAACATGGGCAGCGCCTGGGTGAGGCTCGCGTAGCTCGTCTCGGGCAGCGCGTGCTGCAGGCCGAGGACGTGCATCGCCCACGCCGAGTCGGAGATGCCGTAGCGGGCGCCGGGCCTGATCAACGGCGCCGCCGTGCTGTACGGGTCGTCCCCGTCGCGCCAGTCGGTCAGGGTGAGGGCCGGGGCGCCGGTCGCGGACTCGGCGTCGGGGCGTTCCAGGACCGGGACGAGCAGGGTGGGCGCGGCGTCCTCGCTGAGCACCAGCACGGTGAGCCGCTCGGTGATCGCGGTGGGCTGGTAGCCCGTGAGATAGGTGAGGTCGGGGCCGGGGGTGATCAGCAGGCCGGCCAGGCCCGCGTCGGTCGCTTCCCGCGCCGCTCTTCTGAGCCGCGCCCGGTAGTCATCGACGGTGAACGCGACGGGTTGCTCGTCTGCCACGCCCGAATTGTCCCATGGGGGTTCCGCGATTTGTGGCCATAGTGCGGTCAGAAGGGCCGGGATAGCAGCGCTATGGCTACATAGCGCTGCTATCCCGGCTCGGGGAGGTGCTAGGCGACCGTGCAGGCGGTGCCGTTGAGCGAGAACGCGGTGGGCCTGGCGTTCGTGGCGTCGTTCCAGCTGGCCAGGAAGCCGACGTTCACCGTGGCGTTCACGGCGATCGACGAGTTCCACGCCGCGCCCGCCACGGAGACGTTCGCGCCGCTCTGGGTGACGCTGCCGTTCCAGAGCTGCGAGATGGTCTGGCCGTTGGCGAACGTCCAGGTCAGCGTCCAGTTGTTGATCGCGGTGGTGCCCGTGTTGGTGACCTTCACGTCACCCTGGAAGCCGCTCGGCCACTGGCCCGCGACCGCGTAGGTCACCCTGCACGGACCGGTCGACCCGGTCGTGGCCACCGCGCTCGTCGGCGGCCGCGTGGTGGCCACGGCGCTGGTCGGGACCGCGCTTGTCGGCGGGCGGGTGGTGGTCGCCACGGCGGTGGTGACGGTGCCGCTCGGGTTGAGGCCGGTCACCGCCCAGTACGCCGGCTTGACCTGCAGCTGCGAGTCGAACAGCAGCGGCGCGTCGAGTCGGGCGATCGGCCAGGTCTGCAGCCAGCTGTCGTCGTCCGAAACGCCCCAGAAGGTCACCGAGCTGATCAGCGACGCCTTGGCCTTGAACACATCGAACAGCGCCTTGTACCGGGTCGCCAGGGCGGTCTGGTGGGCGTCGGTGACGGTGGTGTACGACGAGGTGTTGTCCGTGTAGATCGACACGTCCATCTCGGTGATCTGCTGCGTGACGTTCAGCGCCGCGAACTTGTCGAGCATCGCCGAGGTGTCGGACGCGGTCGGCCAGTTGATGTTGTTGTGCATCTGGCTGCCGACGCAGTCGATCGGGATGCCCTCACCCTTGAGCTGGTTCACCAGGTTGTACATGCCGTCGCGCTTGGACCCGACCGTCAGGTTGTAGTCGTTGATGCACAGGACCGCGCCCGGGTCGGCCGCGCGCGCCCAGGTGAACGCGTTGCGGATGTAGTCCAGGCCGGCGATCTGGTACCACATGCTGTTGCGCGGCGTGCCGTCCTCGTTGAGGACCTCGTTGACGACGTCCCAGGCCGAGATCTTGCCCTTGTACCGGCCGGCGAGCGCGTCGATGTGCGCCTTGAGGCGGTTGAGCAGCAGCGTCTTGTTCGCCGCCGTGGCCGTCATCGTGGCGCCGTTCGCGTCCTGGAAGACCCACGCCGGCGTCTGGTTGTGCCAGACGAAGGTGTGCCCGCGCACCTTCATGTTGTTGGCCGTGGCGAAGTTGACGATCGTGTCCGCGTCGCCGTAGCTGAAGACACCCTCGGTCTTCTCGGTGGCGTCCCACTTCATCGCGTTTCCGGCGACCAGGCTGTTGTAGTGGATCTTCAGCAGGTCGGCCTTGCCGGCGAGGATCGTGGACGGGGACACGGCCGCGCCGACCTGCGACCAGTACGGCGCCAGCGCGCCCTTCAGCGAGCCGACGTTCGTCTGCACCGGCTGCGCCGGCACGTACGACATGGAGAAGTCGTCGATGAAGAAGTCGAACGTGCCGCTCTGCGACTCGACGTAGACCGTCAGGAAGTCCACGTCGTTGCCGAGCGTGTAGGAACCGGTCAACTGCGTCCAGCCGCTGTCGCTGACGCTCACGTTGCGCACGATGTTGTCGTAGGCGGTGGTGGTGCCGGTCAGCCGCCGCTCCACGCTGAGACCGTACGGGGCGGTCCCGGCGCCGGACGCCTGGCGCACCCACACGGAGATCGTGTACCGGACGCCCTTCTGCATGGTGGACAGAACATCGAGCTGCGGCCCCTGCCAGGAGGAGGCCCGGGCGCTGACGGCGAGGCTCCGCGATCCGGCGTGCGCGACCGTGGTCGAGTTGGCGACGGTCTCCACCGTGCCTCGCCGCGTGAAGCCCTGGGTAGTGCCGTCCTCGAAGTCCGCGGACTTCACGACGACTGGGTCCGCCGCGGCGTTCGCGGCGGTGAAGAAGCTGGGCAGCACCAGTGCGGTGGCGGCCGTAGCGGCCAGCGCGGTGAGGCCGACAACGACCTTGCGTACGCGCCGACGGGGTGGGGGGTTCACGGTTGTTCCTTCCCTCGGGATGCAGAAAACCGGTCCGGGTGTGTGCCCACCGGCTCCCGAGGGTGGCAGTCCGAACCGGTACCGAGGTTAGGCCGGACGTCCAACTTTCGTCAATATTGATTGATACCTGTTATCTCGGGCCCACTCACCTGGTCCGCCGGCCGGCGCAACTTGCGGGCTGGGCACCGACCCGCGACGTGACCTGCAAGTTCTGCGGCTACCGGATGCGACGATAGCCGCTGAACCTGCAAGCTAATCGGGTAGACACCGGACTTCGCCCGCGCCGTGGGCGCGGTCCAGGCTGACGCCGACTAGGTAGGCATCGCGGAGGGGTTCGCAGGCCACGCGGACACCTGCCCAGTCTGTAGGCGAGATCTGCGTCGGTCGAGGGTCACCGGCGGTCGATTGCTACGTAGAGGCCATCTGTTTCCCGTGGGGGATCCCACGCCTCGCCCGGAAGTCCGGCCACCGCGACCTCATCCAGCTCCTCGAACTTCGCCCAGCGTTGCCAATGTAGGTACGTTCCCGGTTCGCGCATCAGGCGGTCCAGTGCTTGCTGGGCGATCGTTCGCCGTTCCTGCATCGTCGAGGGCTCGTCAGGATCGTTGAGGAACTCCATGAACTCATAGAGTCCGACGCTCGACACGTCCAGGAGGTCCGAGATCTCCTGGACGAGCCAGTCGGCACGGTCAGGCGTGGTCACAGTTCTGGGTTTCCGTCCAGGGGAATCTTCACGGGCTTGTTGCCTCCTTGGGACACGACGACGTAGGGGCCCCAGGTCATCGGATCTGGCCGTGAGTGTGGCGGATAACCAGGCATGATACGTATCTGGCGTCCCTTGTTGACGGGGTCAACGAATAACTCACCTCCGCCCTTGGCCGATGGCTTGCGTTCCCAGTCGTCAGGGATACGCGCTTTCACCTCGTCGGGTGTGAGCCCTCTGAGTTCCTGCGGATCGAACTCCTTCGGGCCGCCGATCTTTGTGGGCTTACTGCTGTTATCGCCGTCGGGCGCATGGCGAGGCCGCCGCCCAAGATTCTCCTTGATCTTATCGATGAGGGTGTTGAGGTGGCGGACCGCCGGGATCAGGTTGTTCAGGCTCGTGATCAGCCCGCGCAACCACTTCGCGATCTTCGCCGACCACGCGGCGACCAGCGTGCTGACCTGCTCCACCACCAACGGCGTGGCGAACCCGAGACTGAACACCTCCTCCGTCGCGTACACGATCATGCGCGAGACCACCACCGCGATCGCGTCGCGGACCATCGCCCGCACCGCCGACACCACGAACCCGGCCGCCTCGGTGATGACCGCCATCGCGTCAGCCGCCCGCGCCAACGCCGAGAGCGCACCACTCTGCTCACCCGACCACGTCCGGTACGCCGGCCCGGCCGTGCCGCCCCACCCGGCAACATCGACGCGCACATGACCGGACAATGTGGACGCGCTGGCCCGCACATCCGCCGCGATGTTGCGCCACGTCGCCGCGTGCGCCGCGATCTGCGCCGCGTCGCCCGCCAACCAGTCGAGTGCGTCCCGCAGCGGAGCGACCTGCTCCAACATCCACGACAACCCGTACTGCAACAACGACGACGCCGGATCACTCACGAACGCCAGACCGTCCAGCGTCGTGCCGATCGCACCGAGACTGATGTCGACCCAGTTGTTCGACCGCACCCCCGCGACGAGCAGCTCGATGTCCTCAGCCAGCCAGATCCCCGTCCACGGCTTGACCTCACCATCGACCCGCGCCGCCACCAGCGGGTTCACCCCGACGCTCATCAGTCGCCCCGCAGCCGGTCATGGGCCCGCCCGTCGGTGACCTCGTACGACCCCGCCGCGATGCGCAGCCGGTCCACGGAGTCGCGCAGCGCCGTGTCCGCCGAGTCGAGGGTGGTCAGGACGGCGTCCTGCAGCTGACCCAGCGCCGCCGGGATGAGCGCGCACAGCTGGCCGTACGCCCCGGGCGAGAGGCGGACCGTGCCGCCCGCCTGCCGGGCGAGCGCGACCCGGTCGGCGACGGCGGACACGTGCCACGCGTGGGCGCGAAGCTCCTCCGGCGTGACGGTGGTGCCCTCATCGCCGGCCATCGGCGCCGTCCGACGTGGGGAGCAGCCGCAGGGCGTAGGACGAGACGATGGCCTGAGCCGACTCGGCACCCAGCAGCTCGGCGGCGGCCTCGCGGACCTGGTCGACGAGCAGGGACTGCGCGCCGCCCATCACGGCCATGATGGCGCGGGCCAGGTGCGCGGGCGGCACGTCGCGCACCCGGTCGTCGAGACGCAGGCCCGTGACGACGCCCGATGCGCCGACGGTGACCTCGATGAGCCCGTCGCGGTCGCGGGCGGTGGCGGTCAGGCCCGCCAGGCGGCCGGACAGCGCCCGGGCCCGCGCGGCCCGTTCCTCGACGGAGCGCTGCCACCGGTCGACATCGTCGAACGTCACTGTCGTGTCCACCACGGCACCGTAGCGACGCGACAGAACCGCGGGCATCCCCTGTGGACAGCCGCGAGCGTGCCGATGAACCGGGCCTGTGGATAACGCCGGGAATCAGCGCCGTGTCGGATAGGAGCGGGACGGCGGCGCGAGCGCGGCGACGGCCTGCGGCGGTGACGGCACCCGGCGCCGCAGCGGTCGGGTGACCGCCCGGCGCAGCCGCTGCCGCCGCTCCAGGGCGGCCGCCGCCTTGCGCCGCTGACGCCCGCGCCGCGCGTAGTAGACAACCACCCCGAGATAGAGCAGGGCGATTCCCGGCAGCCCCCACAGCGGCACGGGCGCCGGGGACCGGTCGTAGGGGAGCCCGGTCACCGGGTACGTCGTCGGCACCGGCGAGGCGTAGTTGTTCTTGTCCCAACGCACCGTCAACGTGTCGCCGGCCCGTAGCCCCTTCGCCACGTCGAACATCTCCAACGGCAGCCGCGTCCCGTCGTCGGGCCGCCCGAGGATGGCGTACTCGACGCAGACGTCGCCCACCTCGTAGCACCCGGACCCGATGACGCGTACGGCCGCTTCGTAGGTGAACTGCGACCCGTAGAACCGCTCCGCGTTGCCGTACGCGCCGAGCACGCACAGGATCCCGACGACGAGCCCCACGAACGGCGCGGGCCCGGACCGCACCACGGCGTAGGCGGGTTGACCCGCGCGCCGGTCGTCGAGCCGGTGGCACACCCAGGCCGCCACGAACGGTGCGGAGATGGCCACCGCCCCGCCGATGTACTGCGTGACGCCGTGCCGC
This sequence comes from Luedemannella flava, assembly GCF_039528515.1. Classification (NCBI taxonomy): domain Bacteria; kingdom Bacillati; phylum Actinomycetota; class Actinomycetes; order Micromonosporales; family Micromonosporaceae; genus Luedemannella; species Luedemannella flava. The sequence goes on along the minus strand of NZ_BAAALT010000015.1, from coordinate 4,316 downwards.
TGGCTGATGACCGGCCCGAGCGCAGCGGCCACCGGCACCCAGACCACGCCCAGAAATCGGCCGACATGCATGAAAGCGGATTCTGCCAGGCGTGTCACCCGTCCGTGGAGGGGGTCACCGGGACAACCGGTTACTCGTTGCACCCAGAGCCCGTCCGTCCCCTCCGGAGGAGCCCATCGATGAGTCCGAGCCATCGGCGCGCCCGCAGGCGTTGGCGCAGCGCCGGCCTGGTCATCCTCGCTGTCGTGTCCCTGGTCGGGCTAGCCGGCGTCGAGTGGCCGGGTCGCGGCGCGCCGGCGCCCGACGGCCCATTCGATGGGACGGTCACCGTCGACACCCGGAAACACGTCAGCACGTTGCACGGCGACAAGGCGCTCGGCGCGGGTGTCGACGGCCTGGAGCGCGGCGAGATCGACCGCACGTGGACGAGGACCAACCTGGACGCGATGGAGTCGGCGGGGTTCGGCTCGATCAGCTACCGGCTGCGCACCGAACTGGGCGTCAAGGCGTGGCACTGGAACCCGCACGGCACGTTCAGCGAGGGCGACCGCGGCTACTGGACCTCCGACGACACGATGCCCACCGACCCGGGCGTCTCCTATGGCTACCACCTGCCCCGGCGCGGCAACACGATCGACCAGGCCAACAACGACGGGTACTCCCGTATCGCGGACGGCAGCGTCCGGACGTACTGGAAAAGCAATCCCTACCTCGACCCGCACTTCACCCGCGAGCCCGAGCCCCGCAATCCACAGTGGGTGATCGTGGCGTTCCCGCACGCGGTGCCGGTGGACTCCGTGCGCATCGCCTGGGGCGACCCGTACGCGACCCGGATCCGGATCCAGTACTGGACCGGCGACGACGCCCTCTTCCCCATCCAGGCGGGGGCGCGGTGGCGCGACTTTCCCTCACCCTCCGCGTCGGGAAACGGCGACAACCAGGTGGTACGCGTGGCCGCCGCACCGCTCAACGTGCAGTTCGTGCGGATCCTGCTCGGCGGCGGGTCCCGCACGGCCGTCCCCGGCTCGAAGGACGTCCGCGACCGTCTCGGCTTCGCCATCCGCGAGGTGTCCGTCTACGGCGGCGGCGTGGACCACGTCCGGCACGCGCCGTCGCAGCGTCAGACGGTCATCTACACCTCGTCGACGGACCCGTGGCACCGCAAGGTGGACATGGACCGCGACTACGAGCACGCCAGTTTCGCGCGTGTCTACGCGAGCGGCCTCACCAAGGGCAAGCCGATGATGGTGCCCGTCCCGGTGCTCTACGGCGTGCCGGAGGACGCCGCCGCGCTGGTGCGCTACCTGCGTAGACAGGGTTTCCCGGTGCACCGGGTCGAGATGGGCGAGGAGCCCGACGGCCAGCTCGCCACCCCCGAGGACTACGGCGCGCTCTATCTACAGGTGGCCCGCGCGATCCGGGCCGTCGACCCGGCGATCGAGCTGGGCGGGCCCGGCTACCAGACGACGATCCCCGACTGGGTGACCTGGCCCGACGCGTCCGGCTCGCGCTCGTGGACGGGCCGCTTCGTCGCCTACCTGAAGCGCCGCGCCGCGATGCGGTACTTCAACTTCTTCTCCTTCGAGTGGTACCCGTTCGACGACGTCTGCGCCGACCCCGCGAAGGCGCTCGCCCGACACCCGGCGATGCTCGCCGACATCCTCCGCCGCCAGGAGAAGGCCGGCCTCCCGAAGGACATCCCCAAAATCATCACGGAGTACGGGTACAGCTCGTACGCCGGGCAGGTGGAGCTCGAGCTGCCCGGGGCGATGGTCAACGTCGAGAGCGCGCTGCAGTTCCTGGCGTTGGGCGGGGAGACCAGCTACTTCTACGGCCTGGAACCCAACTGGGTGTTCCAGGAGGACGAGGGCAAGCCCTGCGACACGTGGGGCAACCTGATGCTCTTCCAGTTCTACAACGACTGGAAGATCCGCCCGATGGTCACGTTCCACGCCGCCCAACTGGTGACCCGCCAGTGGGCGCAGCCCGGCGACGGCGACCACGCGATCTACGCCGCGTCGACCGACGTGGGTAGGACGGTCACGGCGTACGCGACGCGGCGTCCGGACGGTCGGTTGGCCGTACTCCTGCTCAACAAGGACCCGGAGCGGGCCCGCACCGTCCGGCTCGTGGCCGGCGGGCGGCCGCTCGACGTGGCCGCGGACCTCTACCAGTACTCCGGTGAGCAGTGGGACTGGGTGTCCCAGCAGGGCAAGCGCAACGGCGGCTACCCACTGCGCAACGAGCCACCGGTGCACACGGAGGTCGCCTCAGCGGCGGCCGTCGCCCTGCCCCCCTACTCGATCACGGTAATCCGCACGACGGACGCCTACGAGCAGTAGATGCGCCATAACGCTGTGCGTTGCGGGCGTGGGCACGCGGTCCACGGGGCAGCGGGCGTGGCGGGCATGCGCCACCATGGCGGGACCCGTCCCGTGGAGAGTGCACCTTGCCCGCTGAGGCGTCGTATCCCTGTCCGTTCTGTATGACACCGGCCACCGTCGCCGGTGGCTGCCCGAACTGCGGCCGGCCCGGCGACCCGGAGGCCGCCGAGGTCGTCCGGCTCGACGCGGAACTGCCCCGCCTGACCGCCGTCGTCGAGGTGGCGCAGGCCGGCGTCAGCGAGGCGCGGCAGGAGTCGCTGCGCGCCCAGCAGCGGGTGGCCGAGCTCCAGCACGTCGCGACCCGGGCGGTGCAGGAACTCATCGCGGCCCAGCAGCGCCACGCCACGCTCGTCGCCTCCGTCCGCGCCCGCGTCGCGGCGGGCCGGCACGCGCCCGCCGCCGGCCGGCCGGCTCCCATCTGGGCGGGTCAGGAGTCTCCCGACACGGCAGATCAGCAGACGCCCGGCAGCGTGGACGTGCCGGCGGGTGCCGGCACCAGCACGGCTCCGGCCGCCGTCTCGACGGCGCGGCCGCGCGAGGCGTCGGCGCGGACCATGCAGAACGTGCTGTTCGCGCTGGGCGGTCTGCTGCTCGGCGTCGGCGCGATCGTGTTCACCCTGGTCGCCTGGGCCGATCTGGGCATCGGCGCGCGGGCCGCGATCCTCGGCGGGTTCACGCTGGTCACCCTCGGCATCCCGCTGCTCGCGACGTGGCGCGGGCTGACCGCCACCGCCGAGACCTTCGCGATCATCGGCCTGTTCCTGGTCATCCTCGACGGGTACGCGGTCTGGGCCACCGACCTCGCCGGCGTCCAACGCCTCGAACCCTACGGCTACGCCGCGTTGGCGCTGCTCACGACAGTCGGTGTGGCGCTGGGCTACCGGGCGCTCGGGCGGTTGACCCGGCGTCCGCTGCTCGCCGGCCCGCGGTTCGTGGCCCTGCTGGCCGTCCAGCCGGTGATCCCGCTGCTCGGGGCGTATCTGGGCGAGTCCGCGGCACTCGGGGCCGCCATCTACGCCGGCGTGGCGTTGCTCAACGCGGCGGTCGCCTGGCGCCGGCGGGAGAGCTCGGGCGCCGGGCTCGGCCTGCGCGTTCTGGCGTGGCTCGGGTTCGGCCTCGCCATGCTGGTCGCCGGGCCGTTCGCGCTGTCCGCCCTGGCGGAGGCGGACGACCTGCGCGCCGCGCTCGTCGCGGCCGCCGCGACGTGGTTCGCGGCGGCGGTGTTCGTGCTGCCCGGTGTGATCAGCGGCGAGCGCACCGTGCTCAGCGTGCTTCTGTCCATCAGCTCGTTCGTGGCCGTGGCGGCTGTCGTGCTCGTCGGGGCGCGGGCGGTGCCGGACTATCCGGTCGGGGCGGTCGCGGTGGTCGTCGCGACCATCGCCGTCGCCGTCAGCTTTGTGCGCGCGGAGTGGCGTACCGGCCTGCTCGTCGGCGCGTACGCCTGGCTGGCCCTCGGCGTCGCCGGCGCGCTCATCCTCGCGCTGCTGGCCCAGTTCACCGTTCTGGAGGGCTGGGATGAGCTCCTCGGGCACGGGCCGGTCGCCAGCACCTGGCACACCACGCTCGAACCCGGCGAGCTGATCGTCGTCTTCCTCGCCCTCGCCGTGGCCGGCGCGTGGGTGGTGCCGGGCCGCGCCCGCCCGTTCGTCGCGGTCGCGGCGCTGTTGCCGCTCGCCGTCGTGGTGCCGATCGATCTGGGCCTGCCATGGTGGTCGTTCCCGGTGAGCGACGCGGCTGTCGTGGTGCCGCTGGTGCTGGTCGCGACGCGCGTCGCCCGACCGGTCGCGGCCCAGATCCTCGCGGCGCTGGCGACCCCGCTCACCCTCCACGCCGTCATCTTCAGCCTGTGGCGGCCGGCCGGCGCGGCCGCGACGCTCGCCGGCGTCGTCGCGCTCGGCGCGGCGACGGCGCTGCTGGCGCGCGACGACCGCC